>JBEKNG010000154.1:0-9711 GCA_049523075.1 Paraburkholderia sp. | reverse complement strand
TCCGTTCGAAACGGCGCTGCTGGAGAAGGCCGGCGTGGCTGCGTCGTACGTGGGTCATCCGCTCGCCGACGAGATTCCCCTCGAGCCGGACACCCTGGGCGCCCGCCGCACCCTCGGTCTGCCGGAAAGCGGGCCGGTGATCGCCGTGCTGCCGGGCAGCCGGCGCTCGGAAATCGATCTGATCGGCCCGACGTTCTTCGCCGCCATGGAGTTGATGCAACACCGTGAACCGGGGTTGCGCTTCGTGATGCCGGTGGCGACGCCGGCGCTGCGCGAATTGCTGCAACCGCTGGTGGATGCCAGTCCGGGCCTCGCGCTGACGCTGACTGAAGGCGCCGCACAGGTGGCGATGACCGCCGCCGACGCGATCCTCGTCAAAAGCGGCACGGTGACGCTCGAAGCCGCGCTGCTGAAGAAGCCGATGGTGATTTCCTACAAGGTGCCCTGGCTGACCGGTCAGATCATGCGGCGGCAGGGCTATCTGCCGTACGTGGGACTGCCGAACATCCTGGCCGGGCGTTTCGTGGTGCCGGAAATCCTGCAACACTTTGCGACACCCGAGGCGCTCGCCGATGCCACCTTGAAACAGTTGCGCGACGAGGCCAACCGGCGCACGCTGACGGAAATTTTCACGGAGATGCATCACGTGCTGAAGCAGAACACAGCCCAGCGCGCGGCGGAAGTCGTGGCGAACGTCGTCGAAACGCGCAAGGGGCGTCGATGACCGGTGCGCGCGTGCCCCGACGTAAATCCGCTGCGGTCGCGGAGCAGCCCGGCTTCAACTTCAACACCCCGGACGAGATCGTCTGCGGGGTTGACGAAGCTGGACGTGGGCCGCTGGCCGGCCCGGTGGTGGCCGCAGCGGTGATTTTCGATCCGTCGAAGCCGATGATCCGCGGTCTCGACGATTCGAAGGCGCTCACCGCCAAAAAGCGCGACGAACTGTATGACAAGATCGTCGAGCGGGCGTTGGCGTATTGCGTTGCCTCAGCGTCGGTCGAAGAGATCGATTCGCTCAATATCCTTCATGCAACGATGCTGGCGATGAAGCGCGCCGTTGAAGGTCTCGCGGTCGCGCCGACGCTGGTGAGGGTCGACGGCAATCGCTGTCCGGTCCTGAGCATCCGCAGCGAAGCGATTATTGGCGGTGACGCGCTGGTCAAGTCCATTTCCGCGGCTTCGATTCTTGCCAAGGTCACGCGTGACCGGATGCTGCTCCAGTTACATCAGACCTTTCCGGTGTATGGCTTTGATGCGCACGCGGGCTATGGCACGCCGCAGCATCTGGCGGCTTTGCGCGAACACGGTCCCTGCGAACATCATCGGCGCTCGTTCGCGCCCGTGCGCGAGGCGCATCTGCGAATCGCGGGGCTGAACGTGAGCACGCCGTACGCCGGGACGATCATTGCGGCCGAGGTCGTGGATGCGGCCTGGGATGAGCCGTGGGACGGCACCGCGCTTTCCTGACACGCCCGCGCGGATGTTTCGTCTGCCGCCTTTCTCACATTCACACTGTCTTCGCTGCCTGTGAAAGCCATCACCTCGCGGGACAATCCGCTCTACAAACAGCTCAAGGCGTTGGCCGGCTCGACGCATCAACAACGTCGCAGCGGTCATGCGCTGCTCGAAGGGTTTCACCTTGCGAGTGCTTATCTGGATGTCGCCGGACAACCTGAAACCTGCCTCATCACCGACGGCGCCTTGCGTCATGACGAGGCGCAGGCCATCGTCTCCCGGATCGACGAGCACCGTATTGTCACATTGCCGGATGCGTTGTTCGGCCAGTTGTCGAATGTGGTCAACGGCGTGGGCATTCTGCTGCTGGTCGACAAGCTCGCGCCGCCGTTGCCGGAGCGGGTCGGAGAGACTTGTGTGGTGCTCGATGGCGTGCAGGACGCGGGCAACGTGGGCTCGATCCTGCGCAGCGCAGCGGCCGCCGGCATCCAGCAGGTGTTTTGCGCGCCGGGCACGGCCTACGCGTGGTCGTCGAAGGTGTTGCGCTCGGGTATGGGCGCGCATTTCCTGCTGCAGATTCACGAAGATGTGGAGCCGCAGACCCTGATCGAGCGCCTCGCTGTGCCGGTGGTGATTACGGACTCGCACGGCGCCGAGGCGATCTACGACTGCGATCTGTCGGGGCCGCTCGCGTGGGTGATGGGCAACGAAGGAGCGGGGGTGTCGCAAGCGTGGCGCGACGCGGTCACACTGCGTGTGACGATCCCGCAGCCGGGCGGGATGGAATCGTTGAATGTGGCGGCGGCTGCCGCCGTGTGCCTGTTCGAGCAATGCCGCCAGCAGCGCGGCGCGTGAGAGTGAGCTCAGGCGCTTCACGCTCGCAATACGCTTGAGCACTACCTGCGCCGTGTGCGCCGTGTGCGCCGGATGCGCCGGGCACACGTGATGGTCGCGAGCCTGGCCCGCAGCTCGCGCGGCTCAAGCTGAACGTCTGCAACATCACGCAGGCCGTTCTACCTCACGCAATATTGGTCACCTTCAATACGCCGGCCGATCGAGCTTGATTTCCTGCAGGATCGTCGTCGCGATCTCTTCGATTGACTTATGCGTCGACGACAGCCACTTGATCCCCTCGCGCCGCATCATCGCTTCTGCTTCGTTGATCTCGTAACGGCAGTTCTCCGGCGCCGCGTACTTGCTGCCCGGACGGCGCTCGTTGCGGATCTCCGAGAGCCGTTGCGGATCGATCGACAGCCCGAACATCTTTGTGCGGTGCTCGAGCAGCGGCGTCGGCAGCTTGCCGCGTTCGAAGTCTTCCGGAATCAGTGGATAGTTGGCGGCCTTCACACCGTACTGCATCGCCAGATAGAGGCTCGTCGGCGTCTTGCCGCTGCGCGAGACGCCCACCAGGATCACGTCGGCATCGGCGAGATTGCGGTTCGATTGACCGTCGTCGTGGGCAAGCGAGAAATTGATCGCCTCGATACGGTTCTTGTACTCCTCGGTGTCCGCGTTCTGGTGGCCACGCCCCATCGCGTGGCTCGACTTCAGTTCCAGTTCCTGTTCCAGCGGTTCAACGAAGGTCTGGAACATGTCCAGTACCAGCGCGTTCGAGCCCTTGACGATCTTGTTCGACGCGCTGTCGACGAGCGTCGTGAAAACGATCGGCCGACGGCCGTCCTGCTTGACCGCTTCGTTGATTTTCTCGAGCGTCGCGTAGGCCTTCTCGGTCGAATCGACGAAGGGAACCCGGACCAGGCGAAATTTCTGGTCGAACTGGGAGAGGATCGAATGCGCGAAGGTTTCGGCAGTGATCCCGGTACCGTCGGAGACGATGAATACGGTGGGCGGCATCAGTGGGGCAGGGAACATGAGCGGGACATTACGCTCGAATCTAACATCGTCGCGTCGACGCCCGCTGTACCGTGGCTAACCGGAGATTACAGAGGCGTCGGCGCGGCGCGCCGTGGGCGCCGCTTGCGCACTCCTGACAGCCTTGGCTTCGCAATGAGCCCGACGGCTAGTCCGGGGCGCGGTTCGCGGCGCAATTCTCGGCCGACAGTCACATTTTGAGAGTCGGCACGGTAGAATAGCGGCAACCTGTTGGATAAGCAATTGCAGGCGAACCGCGCTTAACTCGCATTTATCGCTCGGCCAACGCCCCGCTTTTTGCCGGTAACCTGCAACGAATTTGAATAATTTCGTCAAACCGTCGGCTTCGTCGTGCTTTATGCGCGCTTCGCTGGCGGATTGCAAGGTTCGGCAAGCTGCGAGTTAAACGATTGCTTATCTAACAGGTTGTGCGAGACGCGAATTCATCGTTTCAAAGTGCGCTTCTTACGAGCGCTCGCGTCCAAGCCCACTTGCACAGCCGTGTATTTCTTCCACACTTAGGGGCTTGTATGACTAACGCAGTTAACGTCGCAAAGGATCAGGCGTATGTAGTTCCGTTCGAGCAGTTGCGGATGACCGATGTGGAGATTGTGGGCGGCAAGAACGCGTCCCTGGGCGAGATGATCAGTCAACTCGCCCAGGCAGGCGTTCGTGTACCGACCGGCTTCGCCACGACGGCACTCGCCTTCCGCGATTTCCTCCATCACAACAACCTCACCGAACGCATTGCCAAACGTCTCGAGACGCTCGACGTCGACGACGTGAAGGCGCTCGCCGAAGCGGGTAAGGAAATCCGTCAATGGATTGTTGACGCGCCGCTGCAGCCGAAGCTCGAGGCTGACATCCGCGCGGGCTTCGACACGCTCCAGAACAGTTCGCCTGAAGAGCTTTCGTTTGCAGTCCGCTCGTCGGCTACGGCAGAAGATTTGCCGGATGCGTCGTTCGCGGGTCAACAGGAAAGCTACCTGAACGTGGTCGGCATCGACGACGTGCTCGATCGCATGAAGCACGTGTTCGCGTCGCTGTACAACGATCGCGCGATCTCCTATCGAGTCCACAAGGGCTTCACCCACGCTGAGGTCGCGTTGTCAGCCGGTGTGCAGCGCATGGTGCGCTCGGACGTCGGCGCGGCCGGTGTGATGTTCACGCTCGACACCGAATCCGGCTTCAAGGACGCGGTGTTCATCACCTCGAGCTACGGCCTGGGTGAAACCGTCGTGCAGGGCGCCGTGAATCCGGACGAGTTCTACGTCTTCAAGACCACGCTCGCGCAAGGCAAGTACCCGATCATCCGCCGCTCCATCGGCTCGAAGCTGATCAAGATGGAATTCACCAAGCCGGGCGAAGCTGGCCGCGTGAAGACCGTGGATGTGGCGCATGAGCAACGCAACCGCTTCTCGATCACCGACAACGACGTGATCGAACTGGCGAAGTACGCCGTGATCATCGAGAAGCACTACCAGCGTCCGATGGACATCGAGTGGGGCAAAGATGGCCGTGACGGCAAGATCTTCATCCTGCAGGCGCGTCCGGAAACGGTGAAGAGTCAGGCTGCCGGCAAGGCCGAGCAGCGCTTCAAGCTGAAGGGCCAGTCGCAGGTGATCGTCACGGGCCGTGCAATCGGCCAGAAGATCGGCGCGGGTCCGGTGCGGGTGATTCACGATCCGTCGGAGATGGACCGTGTGCAACCGGGCGACGTGCTGGTGGCCGACATGACCGACCCGAATTGGGAACCGGTGATGAAGCGCGCTTCGGCCATCGTGACGAACCGCGGCGGCCGGACTTGCCACGCGGCCATCATCGCGCGTGAGCTGGGTGTGCCGGCGGTGGTGGGCTGCGGCGACGCAACCGACCTGCTGAAGGAAGGCGCGCTCGTGACCGTCTCGTGCGCGGAAGGCGACGAAGGCAAGATCTACGACGGCCTGCTCGAAACCGAAATCACCGAAGTCCAGCGCGGCGAACTGCCGGCGATTCCGGTGAAGATCATGATGAACGTCGGCAACCCGCAGCTTGCGTTCGACTTCTCGCAATTGCCGAACGCAGGCGTGGGGCTGGCGCGACTCGAGTTCATCATCAACAACAACATCGGCGTGCATCCGAAGGCGATTCTCGAATATCCGAACGTCGATCAGGACCTGAAGAAAGCGGTCGAAAGCGTTGCCCGCGGTCACGCATCGCCGCGCGCGTTCTATGTCGACAAGCTGACCGAAGGTATCGCGACGATCGCAGCGGCGTTCTATCCGAAGCCCGTCATCGTGCGTCTGTCGGACTTCAAGTCCAACGAGTACAAGAAGCTGATCGGCGGTTCGCGTTACGAGCCGGATGAAGAAAATCCGATGCTGGGTTTCCGTGGCGCTTCGCGCTACATCGCGGAAGACTTCGCCGAAGCATTCCAGATGGAATGTATCGCGCTGAAGAAGGTGCGCGAAGAGATGGGCCTCGACAACGTCGAGATCATGGTGCCGTTCGTGCGTACGCTCAAGCAGGCTGAAAAGGTGGTCGGGCTGCTCGGGAAGTTCGGCCTGAAGCGCGGCGAGAAGGGCCTGCGCCTGATCATGATGTGCGAAGTGCCGTCTAACGCGATCCTCGCCGAAGAGTTCCTGCAGTTCTTCGACGGCTTCTCGATTGGCTCGAACGATCTGACGCAGTTGACGCTCGGTCTCGATCGCGACTCCGGTATGGAACTGCTCGCGGTCGATTTCGACGAGCGCGATCCAGCGGTCAAGTTTATGCTGAAGCGCGCGATAGAAACGTGTCTGCGGCTGAACAAGTATGTCGGTATCTGCGGCCAGGGTCCGTCGGATCATCCGGATTTCGCGCAATGGCTGACGGACGAAGGCATTGCATCGATCTCGTTGAACCCGGACACGATCATCGAGACGTGGCAGGCGTTGGCTAAGTCGTCGGCGAAGAAGTAAGCAACGCAAATAAGCAACGCGCATCGTTGCTGGTTGCGGTGCCGGTGCGGTTCATCAAAGTGGACCGTATTGCACGGTAAATGGCACCCGCTTCGTGCTATAAACACCCCGGTAGATCCGGGGTGTTTTGTTTTGTCGGCCGGAGTTAGTGCTTTAGCACTTACCCCGGCCCCATGCAACGCAGTGGAGGTCGACGTGGCGCCAGGTGGACTGTTCTGGTGGATCGGGGCGGGCGTGCTTATCGTGCTGGAATTGATGAGCGGCACGTTCTATCTGTTGATGATCGCGTTGGGTTTCGTGGCGGCCGCCTTGGCGCGCCTCTCGGGCGCGAATGCCGACGTGCAGTTCGCGTTGGCGGCGCTGGTGGCGTTGGCCGCGGTGCTGCTGCTGCGGCGCTCGCGCTTCGGCCGCAGGCCACGCAAGGCGGCTGCGGATAATCCCGACGTCAATCTGGATATCGGCCAGACCTTGGCCGTGACGGGCTGGCGTGACCGGCGGGCGCGCGCCAATTATCGCGGGGCGGCGTGGGACATCGAACTCGCGCCGGGCGAGCCTGAGGATGCGAAGGTCTATGAGATCAGCGCATTGGACGGCAGCCGTCTTATCGTCGTGGCCAGCAAGCGGGTGGCAGACGTCTGAGCGGGTGTCTCGGGCGAGTGCTGAGGTGGCTGCCTGAAATGGCAACCCCGCGCACGGCATATAACAACTCAAACCAAAGAATGGAGCAACTATGGATTCAACTATTGTCGCGGTAGTGTTACTCATTATCGTGTTCGTAATCGCGGCGCAGACCATCAAGATTGTGCCGCAACAGCACGCGTGGGTGATGGAGCGGCTCGGCCGTTATCACGCCACGCTCACGCCGGGCTTGAGCTTCGTGGTGCCGTTCGTGGACCGCATCGCCTACAAGCACGTCCTCAAGGAAATTCCTCTGGATGTGCCGAGCCAGGTCTGTATCACGCGCGACAACACGCAGTTGCAGGTGGATGGCGTGCTGTACTTTCAGGTCACCGACCCGATGAAGGCGTCGTACGGTTCGAGCAACTTTGTGTTCGCGATTACGCAGTTGTCGCAGACCACATTGCGTTCGGTGATCGGCAAGCTCGAACTGGACAAGACTTTCGAGGAACGCGCTTTCATCAATCACAGTATCGTGTCGTCGCTCGATGAAGCGGCGTCGAACTGGGGCGTGAAGGTGCTGCGCTACGAAATCAAGGATCTGACGCCGCCGAAAGAGATTCTGCACGCCATGCAGGCACAGATTACCGCCGAGCGTGAAAAGCGCGCGCTCATCGCGGCGTCAGAAGGGCGCAAGCAGGAGCAGATCAATATTGCCTCGGGTGGGCGCGAGGCCTCGATCCAGAGGTCCGAAGGCGAGCGCCAGGCGGCGATCAATCAGGCGCAGGGGCAGGCCGCGGCGATTCTGGCGGTGGCTGAAGCCAATGCACAGGCCATCCAGAAGATCGCCGCGGCGATCCAGTCCACGGGCGGCATGGAAGCGGTGAACCTGAAGGTGGCCGAACAGTATGTGAACGCGTTCGCCAACCTGGCCAAGCAGGGCACCACGCTGATCGTGCCGGGCGATCTGTCGAACATGAGCTCGATGATCGCGTCGGCGCTGACCATTGTGAACAAGGGGAAGGGCGCGACCGAGGTGCGGTAAAAGCGCGCAGGGGCGCTGCTTCGCTGGGAAGCTGGCGGGAACCCCACCCGGCGCGTTCGAAACAGAATGGCCCGCGAGGTATGCGGGCCATTTTCGTTGCCGGAATGCCGGTTGCCGGCCACGGTATGGTGGCTGCGCTCGACGCTCAGGTCGGGTTGCGCATCAACCGGGCCTTCTCACGTTCCCAGTCGCGTTTCTTTTCGGTCTCGCGCTTGTCGTGCTGCTTCTTGCCCTTCGCGAGGCCGATTTCGCATTTGACGCGGCCGCCCTTGTAATGAAAGTTTAGCGGTACAAGCGTATAACCACGTTGCTCGACCTTGCCGATCAGCTTGCTGATCTCCTCGCTATGCAGGAGCAGCTTGCGGGTGCGCACAGGGTCCGGCGTGATATGGGTCGAGGCCTCGGGCAACGGGCTGATGTGCGTGCCGATCAGGAACAGTTCGTTATTCTTGATGACCACATAGCCTTCCTTGATCTGCCCGCGGCCGGCGCGCAGCGCCTTGACCTCCCATCCTTCGAGCACGAGCCCTGCTTCGTAGCGTTCTTCGACCGAATAGTCGTAGAAGGCTTTTCTGTTGTCTATGATGCTCATGAATGGAAAGTGCCCAACTCGTTTAAAATCACGATTTTAGCAAAGCGGGGCAAGGAAAGCCCGCGGCGCTTGTCCACCCTTGCCACGTGCTGTCCAATTTATGGCAGATGTCCAGAAAACCGTGTTAATACGCCATTCGGCGGAACAGATGTTCGACCTCGTTACCGATGTCGCCGATTACCCCAACTTCCTCCCCTGGTGCGGCGGGGTCGAGCTCCGTCGCCAGGACGAAAATGGCATGGAGGCGAAGATCCACATCAACTTCAAGGGCATCAAGCAGCACTTCGCCACCCGCAATAGCATGCAGCGGCCCGGGCGCATCGACATGGAGTTCGCGGACGGCCCGTTTCGCAAGTTCACCGGCTACTGGCGCTTCACGGCGCTGCGTGAGGATGCCTGCAAGATCGAGTTCGCCCTGCACTACGAATTCACCAACATCATCCTCGAAAAGATCATCGGCCCGGTGTTCAGTCATATTGCCAACACCTTCGTCGAATCGTTCGTGAAGCGCGCCGACCAGCGTTACGGTAAGGCATGAGCGCGATGCTGTCGATCGAAGTCTGCTATGCGCTGCCCAATGAGCAGGCGCTGATCCCTGTTGAACTGCCGGGAGGCGCGACGGTGCAGCAGGCGCTCGACGCCAGCGGCATCCTGAAGCGTTATCCGCAGATCGACCTGGACAAGCAGAAGGTAGGGGTGTTCGGCAAGCTCAAACCGCTCGATACGGTGCTCGCCGACCATGACCGGGTGGAAATTTATCGCCCCCTGATCGTCGATCCGAAGGCGGCGCGCCAGCGGCGCGTCGAAAAAACCCGCAAGGAAGGCTCGATTGAAGGGCGCAAGTGGCAGAACCGGGATTCGCGCTAGGTCGACCCTGCTGACTTGCCGTCTGTGCCAGGTCGATCCCGCTGATTTGCCGTCTGTCGTTGAGAGGGCCGTTTGCGCGGCCTTTCGTAGGTGTCCCACGGCTGGTCCGAGCTGCGTGCGTCCCGCCGGCCGTGCACGTGGTTGATTCGCTCGCCTGCGATGCAGGCGCGTCAATGCGCCGACGCCTGCGCCTTTTCCTCGATCGACACCGTGCCGGCGCCGTCATCCGCGTGTTGCCGCACCGACCAGCTCACGCCCGCCACTAGCAGCGCGATAGCGGCCACTTCGAGCGGGCGCGGCAACCGGTGTTCGTAAATGAACGC
>JBEKNG010000153.1:0-9762 GCA_049523075.1 Paraburkholderia sp. | reverse complement strand
AGCCTGACGCCCGGCAAGCAGGCTGATGTGATCATGATTCGAACGGACTCGTTCGAAATGACGCCCCTTAACAACCCGATTGCGCAGTTCGTCTACAACTGCCATCCGGGGCTGGTCGATACGGTGCTCGTCGATGGCAAGGTGGTCAAGCGCGATGGGAAACTGGTCGGTGTCAATTTCGAGGAAGTCCGGAAACTGGCCTATCAGTCGCGGGATGCCATCGTGCGCCGCGCGAACGGCAAGAACGGCCTGAAGCTTGATGGCACGTGGGTGCCTAAGCCGTACCACGCGGCTTAGCAAAGCAAGCCGAAGGCTATAACCGAATCACGAAGCAGACTAAGGTAGACAAACATGATGGATCTCCGAAACAAAACCATTGTGGTGACGGGTGCGGAGTCCGGCATAGGTCGGGCGGTCGCGCTGCAATGCACGAGCCTGGGAGCAAAGGTTTGCGCGGCAGGCTACGACGAGGCAGGACTAAAGGAAACGGTGAGCCAGGCTGATTTGTCGGGCGGTGGTCAGATCGTCGATTTCCGGGTCGACATTCGGCAACCCTCGGCTATTGAAGCAATGTTCGACTTCACATGCGGACGCTTTGGCGAACTCACGAGTGTGGTCGCCAATGCGGGTGTGATTTCCTTGGCCCCGTTCGAAGAGCAGACGCTTGCGGAGTGGGAGCGCATCATCGCAGTGAACCTGACGGGGACGTTTCAGACGCTCTGGTACGCAGCGAAAATTCTCATCAAGCAAGGGCGCGGCGGCTCGCTCATTGCAACCGGGTCGTCGACCGCCGTGCGGGTCATTCCGAATGCAGTGGCCTACGTTGCATCGAAAGGCGGCGTGCATGCAATGATGGAGGCGCTTGCACTTGAGTTGGGCAAGCACCGCATTCGAGTCAACACGCTCGTTCCTGGGCAGACCGCTACGCCACCCCTTCGTGCGATTCCGGGCTATCTGGAGAAGGCGGCAAGCGTATTGCCGCTCCAGGAAGTGACGGAGCCGGAGGAGCTTGGATGGCTAGTGGCTTTCGCACTCAGCGATCTGACGCCGCATATGACCGGCTCACATCTTAAGATCGATAGTGGCCGGACCATTTCCTGAGCGTCTTTACGGGCCCCGATGAGGCAACGAGCGTCTGCTTCCTGCGCTGTCGCCAGGTAATCTGGAGGAGCCGCGAGCCGCACCGGTATGCGCCATCGTTGCTTTTGTTGGCGCCGCGTGACGCATCATGCGTGTTAGCAAGGAGACAAATATGAAAAACATTTCCCGCCGCTTGATGGTGCTCGGGCTGTGCATATACGGGAGTGCAGCCCATGCCGACAATGAAAGCATCGCTTTATTCACCAAGAATCAGACAAACCCCTACTTTGAGAGTGTTCGGCTGGGTGCGCAGAGCGCAGCGAAAGAAATGCACGTGACGCGACAAGGCGCAGTCGGGCGATTTCGTGACTTTCGTGGGCGCAAGTGACTATCAGTTGGGATTGCAGACCGCTCGCGACCTTCTGAAGTCGCTCGGTGGGAAGGGCGATGTGATCATTCTAGAGGGTGTAAGAGGTACCTCGACATCGGAGGAACGTATGCGTGGCTTCCACGACGCATTGAAGGAAACGCCTGGCGTCAAGGTTTTGAGCCCTCAACCTGGGAATTATCAACGGATGCAGGCGCTGCAGGTGACGGAAAACCTGCTACAGACGTATCCGAAGATTGACGGCATATTGGCTGCCAACGATGCGATGGCCGTCGGCGCAATCGGAAATCTCGTTGAAAACAGAGATCGTGACAGCCGCGAACTATCAACGTTTCGATGTCGCACCGGAAAAGTTAACCTGTCCGACATGGACCGAAGCTGTCGGCCAGTGAGGCGGTGTTCGCTACGATCGCTCCTGCGAGGTGCCGTTATATGAAACGCTGCAGGCCAGCGGCTTTACGGGGAGGCGGTACGATTCTGCGGCGCATCGAACGCATGCCTGAAGTCGTACTTGGACAGGACGAAGAAGTCGAAGGCAGCGTGTACATCGGCATGGCTTCTTCTCTGGCATCGCAGCTCGCGGGGCCGATCATGGCGGCATGCCGCGTTGCGTTGCCAAAGGTGTGACTGAAGTTTTCGTCCGAGGGCAGCCTTCAATTGGCCGCGCGCATTCGCGAACAGACCCTCGACCTCGCTGTGCTCTTCGAAGGTGAACCGCCGTTCGTCGGTTGGGTCCGTGTACCGCTATTCGAGCGACGGCTCTTCTGCGGAGACGCCGCTCGCGGCCGCCGGGGAAGCCGCGCGCGATTTCATTGCTGGTTTTGTGAAAAAGCACCTATCTGAGCACCCGGTACCCGGTGTCGAATCGGCAGTGGAATAACCCATCGCAAGCTATATCCGCGGCTTATACCCGCATCGTAAGACAGTATTTTTCCCGCCCCGGAAAAGCATGCAGACTTCGCCTGCAGCATCTATAGGACGACATGCTGTCGTCCGATGCATAGCAGGAGAGATCGCGTGGCGAAATTAGTCTATCGGGTGGTCTCCGCGTGCGGGGCGTTGGGCAACGGATTCCCGCGGGAATCGCTGCAAAAGGCACTGGCTGGGCGTATCGACGCGGTGATCTCCGATGCCGGTTCTATGGACGCGGGTCCATATTATCTTGGCAGCGGCGGCGAGTACTTCGAGCGTGATGCCGTCAAGAACGATTTTCGCAAGATGGTCGAGGCGGGAGAGCGTATCGCGGGCCCAGTGATTCTCGGTAGCTGTGGAATGGCAGGCGGTGATCGCAATCTCGACTGGATGCTCGAGGTCGCCAAAGAGGTATTCGAAGAACTCGCCGTGCGCGATACGAAGGTGGCCGTGATCCGATCCGAACTCGATCCGGCTATGGTGATCAGTGAACTGCGCAGCGGCGCATTGCGCCCGGTCGGCGCGGGACCCTCGCTCGATGAAGCGGCGCTGCGCGAAAGTACGATCGTCGGCCAGATGGGCATCCATCCGCTAGTTGCGGCACTGGACAGCGGCGCGAAGTATGTCTTCGCGGGACGCTCGTGTGACGTGGCGCTCTTCGCAGCCGACATGATCCGTCGCGGTATCGCACCGGGGCTTGCGTATCACGTTGGGCACGTGCTTGAGTGCGGCGCGCTCGCATCCAATCCCGGCTCGCCATCTGACTGTCTCGTGGCGGAGATTTACGACGATGGCAGCGCGATTTTTATCCCACCCAACGAGAACCGCCGCTGCACGCCGTATTCCATCGCCGCGCACTCGCTCTATGAGCAAGCTCATCCGCAGTTGCAGTTCTATCCTGAAGGCGTGCTTGCAATTACCAGGACGGAGTTCTTCGCTGTTGATACACGCCGCGCGGGCATTCGCAAGAGTCGCTTTTATCGAACTGGCAAGCCATGGCCGTTGAGCATAAAGCTCGAGGGTGCGCGCCGCGTCGGTCTGCGCAAGGTCTCGCTGGTCCAGCTGGATCCCGCGGATCTGCACGCGATACCCGACGATATTCTCGTCTATGGGCGCAATGGCGTGCAGGAGAGTCACCTCGCATCGTCAGAGCGGGAACTCGGGATTATTGTTCGCACGCGTGCGCGCACGGCGGCCGCGGCCGACAAGCTCGCGAGCCTGCTGACGCATTACCTGATCCACTATGGCTACCCGGGCCACGAATCGATGGCGGGCAATGTCGCCTATCCGCTCTCGCCGAATCTGGTGAGTTTCCGCCATGCCGATGGTGCTTACGGTGCAATCGTGCCGGGCGGTACGCGCGATCCCGTCTTCCTTGCGAAGTACGCGTCGATCCGGCAGGGCGTCGTCGATCTATTGCGGCGCGAGTTTCCCGAGGCACTCTCCGAGGCCGAATACGCGTTTGTCGAGGCCGACGCCGAACGTCCAGTTGCATTGCTTCGCACCGTGGACCGCGACGCGGCTGCGCTTGCGAGGCGGCATCGCGCGGAAATCGAACGTATTGCCTCGGTTGCGTCGGTAGGCCCAGCGTCGTTGCTCGATATCAATGCGACCGATGCGTATGAATGGACGCTTTATCACCTTCTTCAAAACGAGGAGGTGATTCGTGAGCGGCTGTTTCCGATCCATTACTACCTTGCAAACGGCCGTGAATGGAGCAGGGCGGGCGACGCGCGAGCGGACTATTTCGATGTGGGCGAACCAGTCGGCGCACAGAATCTCGATGACAGGACACTCTCCGTGATCGAGGACGTGCCGCCACATGGCACACCATCTGGAAGCCAGCATCTGCTCGACATGGCCCGCGTAATCCGGAGCAAGGACGCAGGCATCAACCGGTTAACATTCGATGTGCTGTTCGTCTCGAAGGACGCGTATGAAGCGGCGCTGCGCTCGAACTTCTTTTGCGCGCGCAATGTGGCCGACGAACTCGGGTTCGAGCTGGCCTGCGTCGTGGGCACTTATTTCGTCGACAACTGCAACGCGATCAAGATCACCGTAGAGAGGCCGATCATTTCGGCATCGCCTGGTGAACGCGAGGTATTCGGCGCGCAACAGCAATCCATGCTGGAGCGGATGGTGGTCCCAATGTATTTCGATGTCCGGTAGAGCGCGGGATGACACAAGCGGGTATCAACATGTCAAAAGCTTATACCGTAGTCACTAGCGCGAACCGACGCCTTTGACGTCTATCTTGCCGGCGGTGCGATGGCCAAGATGGTGCAGGAAGCGTTCTCAACAGTCGATGCGAATGCCTGGTTCCTGTCTGCGGGCTCCGCCGGCATGCTGGTTGACGCCGCATTTGCGGGGTACTTTGGAGGCCGGTTCGGCCGCCGTTATTCCTACCAGGCCAATCTGTTGATAACTCGGTCTGGCTGCCCTTGGCGCGCCGAGTAAAAAGACAAGCCTACCTCAACGAATTGCCGCGCCGACTTACCCCGCGTGTGACGGCGGATCTGATACGCATGTTTTGACACGTACCTGCTACTCGTTTTCGAAACGTAGTCAGGTCATAGTACGTTACTCAGATAACCGTGCGAAAACAACTTCATGCGATTTTTGCAACGCTACACAGCCCGAATACGCCGGCTGCGACCTGTATTCGACGAGCATCTTAACGCGGCGGTTACTGTCGCCGTTGCGTCGAGCCTGGCTGGTTTGCTCGCGGCCAGCCTGATCGCATCTCGAGACGCCGTGGTGCTGGTTGTCGCGCTATCGGCTTGCGGCGCGGTTGTGTACGTTGGTTACCGGGTACGCCCAAAAGCAAGATTGCGGCGCGCGGCGCGCATCGGTCTTCGCCGCGGGGAGTTCCATGTCGTCTATCAGCCCATTGTGGACATGCGCACGCGATACTGCGTGGGCGTGGAAGCCCTGCTCCGGTGGGGCCATCCAAAGTTCGGAGCTGGGGGCCCGGGGCAGTTCATTGGAGAGCTCGAAGGCACGCGTCTGCTCGGCGCGTTGACCTGTTTCGTGCTGCGCGAGGCGAATAGCGCACTGACCCAGCTGCCGTTCGCTCAGCACTGGCATATATCGGTAAATATCTGCGCGCGGCATCTGATGGAGGATCGATTTGTCGAGGATATCTGTGAGTCCGCCGGTCCGATACTAGAGCGCCTTGTTCTGGAACTCACCGAGCGCAGTTGCGTCGAGCGTACGCCGCGGGTTGTCACGGCGCTAAGCCACTTGAGGCAACGCGACGTACGCCTGTCACTCGACGATTTCGGCACCGGCTTCAGCAATCTGGACTTACTCGCTGACTTCCGGTTCGATTACGTGAAAGTAGACCGGCGATTTCTAGCCATGCGCGGCGAAGCGCGCATCCCGTTTCTGAAGTCGATAGCCGCGTTAGTGCATTTGCTTGGTGCGAAAGTTGTCGTGGAGGGCGTCGAGAGCGCTGCAGACCACGATGTGGTACAGCGCTCGGGAATCGACTTGGCGCAGGGATACCGGTATGGGAAGCTGATGGCACTCGATCAACTTCGTGCGTTTGCGGCGGCGAGGACGTCGATAAACGCATTACACGGTGTGACCGGAATGGAGCACGGAGCTTGAAAGACGAATGCATCATGGATGCGCAACAAGAACAACAACGACAACCAGCCAGCGCCGCCCTGGCACCAGAAAGCGACTACGATCAGTACTTTGAGCGCGTGACCAGGATCGCCGCGCGCGCGCTGAATTTACCAATATCCGTTGTATGTCTCGACAGTCTGGGCCAGCCAGAAGCCATAGGCGCAAGTGGATGCGAACGGAACGTCGTATTCCATGTGAAGAGATACTATTGCCAGACGCTCCAATGCGAGGAGCCCTTCGTCGTCAGGGATGCGTTGTCTGATCCGAAGCTTGCGCAGGGGCCGCTGGCAACCGGCGAACCGGGGATCCGCTTTTTCGCAGGCATTGCGCTGCGTCTACCGTGCGGCAAACCCATCGGTATGCTATGCGTGATGCACTCGTTGCCGCGGCGCTTCACGCGCCAACAGCGTCAGATGCTGGTAGACCTGGGGCAAATGATCGGGCACGAAGTTGGCCTGCGCCAGCTGGACAGCCCTGATCGTTTGCGGGTGCTTCAGTCGATCGACCGGCTTCATGCCCAGCATGCGCTGTACGTCGAGACGTTCTATCGGACACCGGTCGCTATAGCGCATATCGGAAGGGACTGGGAGTGGCGGCGCATGAATGATGCCTGCGTGAAATTCTTCGCGCACTCGCGTGCTCCGCTGACGAAAACGAACATACTCGATCTGCTGGATGCGAGCGACCGGACCAGCCTTGAACAGGCCGTGCAGGCACTCAATCATGGGCGCGGGGTCGAGGTCTTGACGCTCGACGTAACTTTCCGGTTACGCAACAGGCAAAGTAAGCCAGCGCGAGTGCAGGTGGCATTGAAGCAGGGCGCGCCGACCCGCGACGGAGGCTGGCTGTTTGTCATTCACGATACCCAGGCGGAGCAACGGGAAAAGACCGCGCGCGATGCGCGGGAGGCTGCGTTGCATGGGGCAGTACATGAGGCCTCGGAAGTTTTGCGCAGGTCGCATGAGCAGCTGATGACCGCCGAGCGACAATTGGGAGCCACGCGCGTAGACTTGCGCGCCATCGCTGACAATCTGCCGGTGCTGGTCGCTTACGTCGACGGTGAACGACGTTTTCAGTTTGCCAACTCGACCTATCGCGAGTGGCTGGGGTTGGACCCGGAGGAAATCGTGGGACGGCTCACTCATGAGGTTCTCGACACTGACTATATTGCTGCCATCGAGCCGTACGTCCAACGCGCGCTCAATGGCGAAAGGGTCGAGTACGAGGTCGGAGCGACGCTTAACGGGAGCCAACGTGTCCTGCGTGGTGTGCTGGTGCCGCGTCGCGTCCACGATCAGTCAGCTGACGGTTACTACCTTCTGGTGCAGGATGTGACTGAGCGAAGGGAGTTGCTCGATCGCATGCGGCATCAGGCGTTCCACGACGCGCTGACTGGCCTGCCTAACAGACGCTCGTTCCTCGACAGACTGGAGGAGGCATGCGCAGCAGGCAGCGACGGTGTGGCTGCCATCATGTTTATCGACCTGGACGGCTTCAAGGCTGTCAACGATACATACGGGCATCAGTGCGGCGATGAAGTACTGGTTGAAGCCGCCCGCCGGATCAGCCGCTGCGTGCGTGGCGGGGATCTGGTTGCACGGCATGCAGGGGATGAGTTCACGGTGCTGCTGAGCGGCCCTGCAATCGATCGTGCTCCACTGGAAAAAATGCACGCGCAATCCTGCTGACACTGAGCCAGCCCATAACGTTCGGGACGAAGGTCGTCCAGTTATCGGCGAGTATCGGCATGCTACTGCGCGACCAGGCAGCGTCATTGAGTGGCGAAGCCCTGTTACGCGCGGCGGATGCCGCAATGTATCGTGCGAAAGTCGCAGGCAAAGCGTGTATTGTCGTGCATGAGCTTCACGATTCACCGGCCGGGATGCACGGTTGAGATCGACGCCCGTGTCATGCGGGCTGAACCGGACCGGCCAGCTTTGCGCCGCAACGCGATTCGTCAGCGCACAGGGCGCCTAGTGTCGAGACCGCTTTATCGAGCCGCGCCGACCACGGGTATCCATAGTTCAGACGCACACGGTGTCGAAAGGCGCCATCCGCAGAGAAGATAGGTCCGGGCGCGATGCTGATGCCACTGTTGAGCGCGGCCTGGAAGAGGGGTATCGAGTCTACGTGATCCGGTAGCGCCACCCATGTGAAATAACCGCCGTCAGACCTCGTCGCCATCGTATTGGCCGGGAAGTACCGTCTAATCGCGTCGAGCATCTGCGATTGCTGAAGGGCCAACTCGCGACGTAGTTTGTGCAGGAAACGTTCATAGCCGCCGTGCTCCAGATAGTCGGCGATTGCGCGCTGCGCCGGCATGCTGGCCGATAGCGTGGTCATCCATTTCGCGTGTTCCAGCCTGCCCGCGAACCTTCCGGCTGCCGCCCAGCCGATACGATATCCGGGCGCAAGGCACTTCGCGAACGATCCACAATGGATGACAAGACCTTTCCGGTCGAAGAATTTGGCCGGACGCACCGGGTCCGGGCCAAAATGCAGCTCGTTATAGACGTCATCCTCGATGAGCGGCACGTCGTGTCTGGCGAGCAGATCAACCAGCGCCTGCTTCCTGGAATCGTCCAGCGTCACCCCGGTCGGATTGTGGAACGAGGTCATGAACCAGCAGGCGCGAACCGGATGTTGCTGCAGCGCCCGCGCGAGCGCATCCAGATCATGACCCTCCACCGGGTCAACAGGAATCTCCACTACGTTCAGCCTGAGACGCTCGATAGCCTGCAGCGCTGCATAGAACGTCGGCTTTTCGATCACGATCACATCGCCTGGAGCGGCGAGCAACTGGGCGCTTAGCGTCAGGGCTTCGAGTGCACCGCTCGTAATGATTATCTCGTCGACAGGTACCGTCATCCCCGCCATCAGGTAACGCAACGAAATCTGTTGGCGCAATCCTTCGTGCCCCGGCGGCAGTCCGTCAACCATGCTGGCCAGGTGCGTTGAACGATTGACCGTCGCGCACGACTTTCCGACGCGCGCCATCGGAAACAGCGCAGGGCTCAAGAACGCTGACCCAAATGGGACAGTCTCGGCCTGCCTGATCGTCTTGAGGACCGCAAAGACAAGGTCGCTGATATTGACGGTCTGCGGGTCGGTACTCAGCGCGTTCCAGGACCTTTGCCGCGGTAACTCTGTGGATGTCGGCGATACGAAATAGCCTGAACGCGGGCGCGCCTTGATCATGCCCCGATTTTCGAGCAGGTAGTAGGCCCGAAATACCGTCGCGGGGCTCACGCCCCAAGCCTTGCACGCCGCGCGAACCGAAGGGATACGCGCGCCGGGTGGCAGATCACCGCGCTTGATGAGCTCACTGAGTTGGTCGGCTAGCCGCTCGTACCGTTTCAACTTGTACTCCTCACAGATAACACCGTCGCGGGCGTCGGACCCGCCCTGGTAGCGCGCCCACTCAACGTTAGAAGAAAGCACTTATCAACTGATACGGCCTTTCTTTTGCAATCTGCGCCTATTGCGGACGCACACACGCTGGCAAAGTGCGGCGCAGACAGTTTCCACTTCTTTCGATGTTTCGCCTACGCGTAGCGGTCCAATCGAAAGCGATTTTAAAGCCGAATTCTTTAACGATAAATCAATGGCGCTGGTTTATGACGACGCTGCACCAGCCTACCGGCGCGACGCTCTCCGATGAACGGAAGGAGGCGCTCGTAAGGTTGCTGGCAAAACATGGCGTGCCGCTAATCGAGGACGACGTATTCCGCGAACTGCATTTTGATATG
>JBEKNG010000152.1:0-9830 GCA_049523075.1 Paraburkholderia sp. | reverse complement strand
CTTCAACGCTTAGCAACGGAAAGATCTCGCGTCCTTGCGGCACGTAGCCGAGGCCTGCCAGCGCGCGCCGGTGCGAAGTGGTTCGGGTGAGCGGCTGACCTGCCAGCACGATTTCACCGCCCTTGACCGGCAACAGGCCGACCAGACACTTCAGCAGCGTGGTCTTGCCCACGCCGTTTCGGCCGAGCACGACCGTACAGGCGCCCTCGGCCACGTTCAGCGACACGTCGCGCAACGTGTGACTGCTGCCGTAAAACTGATTGAGTGCGGAAATCTTCAGCATACTCACCGTCCCAGATAAACCTGAATCACGCGTGGATCGTTACGCACGCTGTCCATCGATCCCTCACCGAGCAAGCGTCCTTCGTGCAGTACGCTCACCAGGTCCGCGATTTCACCGACAAAATCCATGTCGTGCTCGATCACGACGACTGCCCGTTCGGGCGATTTGAGTCGCGCGATCAATTCAGCGGTGCGCGCGGTTTCATGATCGGTCATGCCGGCGACCGGTTCGTCGAGCAAGATCACCTGCGGGTCGGCCACGAGGAGCATGCCAATCTCGAGCCACTGCTTCTGGCCGTGCGACAGCGTTCCGGCGCTCCGCTGCCCTTCGCCCTCGAGGCCGATCGTATCGAGCACCTCATCGATGCGTCGATCCTGTTGTGCACCCAGGCGGGAGCGAACCATGTCCGCATAGCCACGGCCGTTGCGAATCGCGAGCTCCAGATTCTCGCGGACCCGTAGCGCTTCGAATACGCTCGGCTTCTGGAATTTTCGGCCGATGCCGAGGCGCGCGATCGACGTTTCGTCAAGCGCCGCGAGGTTCGTGACCTTGTTCAGAAAGACCTCGCCGGACGAGGGCCGGGTCTTGCCGGTAATCACATCCATCAAGGTGGTTTTGCCCGCGCCGTTCGGGCCGATGATCGCGCGGATCTCGCCGTAACGGAATTCCATCGACAGATTGGTGATTGCCGCAAAACCGGAAAACCTGACGGACAAGCCGCTGATATAGATTGCTGTAGGGGGCACGGGCCGGTTCATGGACGACCACCTTTGCTCTCGTTGCCGGCGGCCTTGAGTGTGCCCCACACACCGTTGCTGAAATAAACGACGATCACGAGCGTGACGCCGGCAAGAATGAACGGCCACACTTCCGGCAACTGCGCGGTCAACCAGAACTTGAGGCCATTGACCGCGATCGCGCCGACGATCGCGCCGATCAGTGTGCCCCGGCCGCCGATGGCCACCCATACGGCAATCTCGACAGACAACTCCGGCGACACGATAGTTGGGTTGACGATACCGACCTGCGGCACATACAGCATGCCGGCTAACGCCGCGAGGACAGCCGAGAGGCACCACGCAAACAGCTTCAAGGTATGCGTGCGATAGCCGAGAAAGCGCATCCGCGCTTCGTCATCGCGTACCGCGATCAAGGCGCGGCCAAAGCTGGAGCGGACAAGATAGCGCAGCCCAACATAGGCCGCCACCAGCAGCAAACAGGAACAGACCGCGAGGCCGATCTGCGTCGTCACGCCGGCGAGCTTGTAACCCGCGAGACTGGTAAATCCAGTCATGCCGTTGTTGCCGCCGAGCCCAACGTCGTTGATGAACAACAGCAACATCAGGGCATACGTCAGGGCCTGGGTGATGATAGACAGGTACACCCCGTTGATGCGCGAGCGGAATGTCACGAAGCCGAATACGCCCGCTACCAGCGTCGCGACGACAATTGTGAGCAGGATGGTCACGTCGAGCCGCGAAAGTACTTTCCACACAGCCGGAAAGTCACTCGCCCCCATGTATTGCAAGAAGTCAGGCAACACATGGGTCTCGGCGTATGCGCCGTTGAGCAGATAGATGGCCATCAGATAGCCGCCTATGCCGAAGAATATGCCGTGCCCAAGACTCAGAATGCCTGCATAACCCCAGACCAGGTCGAGTGCGAGCGCAAGTAGCGCGAAACACATGATCTGGCCGACCAGGTTGATGCCGAACAGCGACAGATGCAGCGCGTTCGACTCGGGAATCACAAAATACGCAAAGGGCAGATAGAGTGCCACGAGCACCAGCACGGGGACGATGCCGATCTCCACGATCTGGCCCAACCATCTGGTTGCGAATGCGGACAAGGTGAATCTCCTGCTGGTGCGCGGATCGGGAAACGTATTCATACGCGGGTCTTCAATGCAAAGAGTCCTTGCGGGCGCTTCTGGATGATCAGCACGATCATCAGAAGCACGGCGACCTTGGCGGCCACCGCTCCATAGAACGGTTCGATAAACTGATTGATTTCGCCGAGCGCCAGTGACGACACGACCGTGCCGACGAGGCTGCCCGCGCCGCCCAGCACCACCACCATGAACGAGTCGACGACGAAGCCCGTGCCCATCGACGGATTGACGCTGGCAATCTGGGTCAACACGACCCCAGCAAGTCCAGCGAGACCGGCACCGAGGCCGAACGCAAGACGGTCCACACGCTCAGCGGGCACGCCGAGGCAACGTGCCGTGTCGCGCAATTGCGTCGTGGCGCGCATCAGCAGACCCAGCTTCGTGAAGCGAATCAACGCAAACGTCGCGGCGAAGATGAGCAGCGCGAGCACAATCGCAAAGATGCGATTGAAGGTCACGAAGAAGCCCGGCGCGACCTGCATGCCGCCATTGAGGAACCCGGGTGTGATGAACTCCACGTTTTGCGAGCCGAACAGAACCTGAATCAGCTTGATCAACGCGATGCTGACGGCCCACGTGGCGAGCAACGTCTCCAGCGGCCGGCGATACAGAAAGCGGATGACAAAAAATTCCAGCAACATGCCGCATACCGCGCAAATCACGAACGCGACCGGAATTGCGACGAAGATATAGGCGTCGAATAGTCCCGGCAGGTGCGCCTGCATCATGCGTTCGACGAGATACGTCGAGTACGCGCCGAGCATGATGAACTCGCCATGCGCGAGATTGATCACGCCCATCAGACCGAACACGATCGACAAGCCGAGCGCGGTAAGCAGCAAGACGCCGGCATAGCTCAATCCACTGAAGAGGATTGAGAAAATCTTGCCGAACGAAAGCCATGTGTCCATGCTACGGATGGCACTCTGCACCGCAGCCAACACAACAGGGTCCGAGCGCACCGAATCTTGCGCGGCAAAGTTCGCCAGCGCGGTGCGTGCGGTTTCGCTGGGCACCTCGGCTACCGCCTTGATGGCAGCCAGCCGGTCGGCCTGGACGTTGCTATTCAGGCCGCGCTTGGCCAACGCGAGGGTGAGTACGGTTGCGGTGTCCGGATCGCGTTCCTGCTTGATCGCACGGGCAACGATCGCGGGATCGAGCAAGGCAAAGAACTTGTCGACCTGACGCGCGGCTGTGGCGCGAGTGTCCTGCTGCGGCGCGAACAGGTCCATTTCTGCAGATGCTACCGCGAGCTTGCGCATCATGACGATACTGGGAACGTAGGGCGAATCCACCGTCACCACCGCGCTGGGCTGAAGGCTCGCCGCGTCGAGCGCGGGGCTCCCCTGAATCCTCGCCTGGCCACCTGTGCCGCACACCAGTGCGCCGTTGCGGATCGCGTCGACGATCTGGCGCGCCCACGCGCGGTCCTGCGCGTTAGTTGACACACCCACCTCGACGAGCTGTCCCAGCGCAGCGGCTTTGTCACCGTCCGTGGCACAGAACGAGGCGAGCACCGCGGCACGGCTCGCCGCGGCAGCAGGCGCTGCGCGTGCGGGAGTGACCCAAACAAGCGCCAGACACGCGATCGCGAGAAAGATCTGCCTGAAATTGATCATGAGTATTTCCGTTCGATGCTGCGATAGGACCGGCATGCATTGCCTATGCCGGCCCCGACTGCCTCATGGGCCCCGCTATGCCTTGCCGATAAACGGGCTGAATGGCACCGGCTTCACAATGTCTTTCGATTTCCACAGAACATCGAAGCCCTGATTCGCATTGATCGAACCGATCATGTCGCCGCGCCACAGGTACTGTGTGGAAGCGTCCATTTTCACGGTGTACCCGGCAGGATCGACCATCGACTGGCCTGCAAGTGCCTTGCGCACAGCATCCGTACCGGTCGAGTTGGCCTTGGCGGCAGCCTGCGCCCAGAGATTGATGCCAAGGTAAGTCGACACCATCGGGTCGATCACCATATCCGGTCGATGCTTCAGGTTGTGTGCGCTCACGTAGTTCTTCCAGTTACTCTTGAACTGGCGGTTCTGCGGAGTATCGACGTTCTGGAAGTAGCACCAGCAGCTCAGGTGACCCACCAGCGGCTTGGTGTCGAGACCTTCAAGATCGCTGTCCACCACGTCCAGACCGAGGATCGGAATGTCGGTCGCGCGCACGCCCTGGTTGATCGCTTCCTTGAACATCGCCGGGATCGAATCGCCGACGACCGTCATCACGACGATGGCCTGGCCCCCGGGTTGCGCCGCGAAGTCTTTGATATCGCGCACAATGGTCTGGAAGTTCGACTGCCCGAACGGCACGTAATGCTCGCGCCACGCCGAGTCGGGAACGTTCTTCGTCTTCAGATAGCCCTTGAGCATCTTGTTGATCGTACGCGGCCATACGTAGTCGCTGCCGATCATATAGAAGCGCTTTGCGCCGCCACCCTGATCGCTCATCAGATAGTCGATCGCAGGCAGCACTGAACTGCTCGGCGGTGAGTTCAGATAGACCACGTTCTTCGACTGCTCTTCGCCTTCGAAGTGAAGCGGATAGAACAGCAGACTGTCCTGCGCCTCGACCACCGGCAACACCGACTTGCGCGATACCGACGTCCAGCAGCCAAACAGCGCCGCGCATTTGTCGCGCAAGATCAGTTGCTTTGAGAGTTGCGCGTACATCGGCCAATCCGATGCGGGATCGACCACCACGCCCTGCAACTGACGCCCGAGCACGCCTCCCTTAGCGTTGATCTGGTCGATCGTCATCAACGCAGTGTCCTTGAGCAGCGACTCGCCGTTAGCCATCGTGCCTGACTGCGAAAACAGCAAGCCGAGCTTGATCGGCTCGCTGGTGCCCGCCGCCAGCACAGCCTTAGGCAGCGAACTACCCGCAGCAGCTACGAGGCCTGAACTCACTGCCGACAGGAAGGTACGTCTTTTCATTTGCTTCACTCCGACACGGGTTAGAAATCGCAAACGCAAAAAGCCCGAAACCAGGTGAACTGGTTTCGGGCTTTTTTGGCCGGTGCCGACCGAGACGCCTTTGTCTCGATCGACGAAATGGGTGCTGACGTTCCCCGTTGTGCACGACGGGTCAGCGACGCTATATAAGCAATGGCTATGCCAGCCTGCATGCGGGTCGTTGCGTCACAGGCTGAAATACCGTGTTGCGAACGCATCCAAATTGATCGCTTGCCTTCCGGGCCGTGAGAACGGCATCATAAATAACGGTAGTCCGTGCGAGCAGCGCCTAAGGCGCCGCACAACGATGGTGCGATGGCGCACCAGCCACGCGCGGAGCGCACAAGCAACGCACCTCTCAAATGCAGCGATGACCTTCAACGGCTTTTCCGAATGACCCGTATTGATTCCGGCGGTACGTTGGACCCTATCAGGATAGGCGTGCTTTACTCACGCTCAGGTGTGACCTCGGCGGCCGAGACCACCCAATTGCAGGCCACCATTCTCGCGGCCGAAGAACTCAATCGAGCGGGCGGAGTCTCTGGCCGCGAAATTGAACTCGTCTGTCTCGATCCGCAATGCCAGCCACGCCGTTACGCAGACCTCGCCGAACAATTGATCCTCGAGCACCGGGTGCGGATCATCGTCGGCTGTTATATGTCCAGCACGCGCAAGGCGGTGATACCGATCGTCGAGCGTCACAATGCGCTTCTTTTCTACGCGACACCCTATGAAGGCTTCGAATACAGCCGCAATGTGATCTACACCGGCGCGGCACCCAACCAGAACACGCTGCCGCTTGCCGGTTTTATGCTTTCGCAATTCGGCTCCCGCGTCAGCATGATCGGCTCAGACTACGTGTGTCCGTACGAATCAAACCGGGTAATGAGCGATCTGATCCTGGAACGCGGTGGGGAGAAGGTGGATGAGACTTACCTGTCTCTCGATGCACCGTGGGAGAGTTATCTGGAAGTCGCAAAACGGATCAAGCAGCGCTCACCCGACTTCATTTTCTCGACCGTGGTCGGCGAAGGCATCCCGCATCTGTATCGTGCGTTTGCGCACGTCGGGCTGGACCCGTACCGCATGCCTATTGCCAGTCATATGACTAGCGAGGCTGAAATTGCGGTCATGGGCAACGACCTGGCGCAAGGACATATCACGTCGGCTGCGTATTTCCAGAGTATCGATACGGCGCAAAATATTGGTGCCGTTGCCCGTTATCAGGCACGCTTCGGCGACGATCAGCCGACCAACATGTGCTGGGAAGCGGCCTATTTCCAGATGCATCTGCTCGCGGACGCGATCCGTCGAGTCGGGGCCGAGGATCCAACCTTGCTGCTCCGTGTATTGCCCGGTCTTGAGTTCGAAGCGCCTCAAGGCCGCGTGCGGATCGATGAACACAACAACCACACCTACTTGCATCCGTTGATCGGCCGCGTCAACGCACATGGCCGCTTCGACATCATAGGCCGTGCACCTGAACGCGTGAAGGCCGATCCTTACGTCGTTTCGCACATCACACCGGCGTGGACGGCGGACGCGAATCCCGAGCTTGCACGGGTCGGAGCAGTCCGATGAAGCGGGCTGCAGAGACGCCAGCGATCCTGCGCGATTTGCGTTCGCTGAAGGTTGTCGTCATTCATCCGCAGGATCAGGACGGAGAGGAGTTGCTCGCGCAATTGCGGCGTATCGGTTGTGACGTCGAGGTATGCTGGCCACGACTCGACAGCCTCCCCGCCGGTACCGGACTGGTGGTCATGGCGATGCGGCCTGAGACCCTTTCGATTGATTTCCCGTGGCTGGGAACCAGTACGTCGCCGCCGGTGATTCCGGTCGTGACATACGAGAATCCGATCACCATCGAAGCGGTACTGCGCCTCAACGCGTTCGCGACGATACCGTCTCCGGTTCGGTCATTCGGCCTGCTAACGGCTATCGCCGTAGCATTGACCCAATTTAAGGCGTGCCGCACGCGCGAGCGCTACATTGACCGGCTTGAGCAAAAGCAAGCGAAGGTTCGAGTGATCCAGCAGGCCAAGCAGATTGTGATGAATGCGCGCGGCGTATCGGAAGAAGACGCCTATCAGTTGCTGCGCTCACAAGCGATGCTCAAGCGCGAGCAGATCGAGACCGTTGCCGGGGAAATCGTCAAGGCACACGAAACACTCAGTTTTTAGGCCGCGCAGCCTGCGAGCGCCGCTGCAATGAGAGCGTCGCGTTTGCGACTGCGATCACGTGTCTGTTACGTCCGACGGCGCTATCGAAGGACGGCGGCCTCTCTCCTGCTCCGTTCTGTCGCGCAGTTTCAGTTTGACAGACGCTTCGCTCACGCCAACGTGAAGTTCGACAAGCCACTGACACGCCACATCCTCCTCAGCTTGTCTCGCCCTTATTTCCTCCGCGTACTTCGCGACCTTTCGTTCGAGACGCGCAATATTCTTCGCGTCCCGCTGGGACAACCAGCCGATGACGCCTCCGCCCAGCGTACCGAGCACCGCGATGATTGCCGCTGAAATTTGTACATCCATCGTTTTACCTGGCCCTTACCTCGCCGCCGTGATGTCAGCACACGCTCGTTGCGCGTCACTTCACCCACTGCGACAGCCGCGTGATGCTCTCCTGCAACTCGCGCTCTAGCTGCGCGAACAGTTCAGCCGCCGGCAACGCTCTTGCGAGCGAGGCGGCCTGCCCTGCCCACTGGGCGCCGTAACCGAATTCTCCCTTGGCTTTGGCTGCAGCGTGAAGTGCCTTTCCGGCGTCATAGGCGATCGGATACGCCGGTGACTTCGGTGCGCCCGGCTCGCTGCCGAGTTCCGTGAACCTGTTCACCATGCCTCGGGCAACGCGCCCGGAAATCGCCGTGGTGAACGTGGTGTGGCGCGCCGCCTCGCCGAGAATCGCCCGGCGGTAACCGTCGTCGATCGATGTTTCCGGGCAGGCAACGAAGGCCGTGCCGAGTTGAGCCGCCTGAGCACCCAGTGCCAGGGCCGCGGCAATCCCGGCACCATCCATGATGCCGCCTGCTGCGATCACCGGTAGATCGAGTTCCCTGACCAGCAGACGCGTCAGTGCAAACGTGCCGAGCCGCTCGTCCGTCGCATCTGGATCGAAAGTGCCGCGATGCCCGCCAGCCTCGATGCCTTGCGCGACGATTGCATCGACACCCGCTGCCGCAGCCTGCGCCGCTTCCTGCAGATTGGTCGCCGCGGCGAGCAGTTTGATTCCGGCGTTTTTGAGCCTGGCGATGACTTCGGCAGACGGCAAGCCAAAGTGAAAACTGACGATCGCCGGTTTCTCTTCGAGGAACACCTCGAGCATGGCCGCGTCCGCCACAAAGCTCGTATAGATCTCGGACAGCGACCCAGGCGGCGTTACCCCATATTGTTCGAACTGCGGCGCGAGCCAGTTCAACCACTGACGCTCGACGCCCGGGTCAGCCGTCGCCGGGCGGTGGCAGAACACGTTGATATTAAACGGCTTCGCGGTCAGCGCGCGGGTCTCCTCGATCACTTTGCGGGCACCTGCAGCGTTCATTGCGCCGACGCCCAACGAGCCGAGACCGCCCGCATTCGATACGGCGGCCGCGAGTGCCGGGGTGCTTACACCGGCCATCGGCGCCTGAATGATAGGCTTTTCGATGCCCAGCACGCGCAGCAGCGCGCGGTTGTCAGTCTGATGGGCCATGTCGCTTCCTTTTCAAAGAGGGAATGTCCAATCGCCATGCACGAGCACGCCCGCTGCGGCGCCGCAGCTTCAGCTTACTTTGCCGTCGGCATCGCAAACTCCGCACCCTTTTCGGTGCTTTCGGGCCAACGCTGCATGATCGACTTCTGCTTCGTGTAGAAGCGTACGCCTTCCTCGCCATAAGCATGCGTGTCGCCGAACAGGCTGCGCTTCCAGCCACCGAAGCCGTGCCACGCCATCGGCACCGGAATCGGCACATTGATACCGACCATGCCGACTTCGATGCGGCGGCCGAATTCCCGGGCCACGTGTCCGTCACGCGTGTAGCACGCCACGCCGTTGCCGAACTCGTGTGCGTTGATCAGATCAACCGCTTCCGCGAAATCCTTGACACGCACGCATGCGAGCACCGGACCGAAAATCTCTTCCTTGTAGATGCGCATCTCCGGCGTGACGTTGTCAAACAGCGTGCCGCCGGTAAAGAAGCCATCTTCGTGGCCGGGCACCTTCAAACCGCGACCGTCGACCACCAGCGTGGCACCTTCTGCGACGCCAAGCCCAATGTAACCCTCGATACGCTCCAGTGCCTGGCGTGTCACGATCGGCCCCATTTCGGCATCGGCTTCCATGCCGTTCTTGACCACCAGACGGCGGGCGCGCTCGGCAAGGCGCGGAATGATCTTGTCGGCCACGTCGCCCACCAGCACTGCCACCGAAATCGCCATGCAGCGCTCACCGGCAGACCCGTAGCCCGCGCCGACCAGCGCGTCGATGGCCTGGTCAAGGTCGGCATCCGGCATCACGACCATATGGTTCTTGGCGCCGCCCAGCGCCTGCACACGCTTGCCCTGCTTCGCGCCGGTCTCGTAGATGTAATTGGCGATCGGCGTCGAGCCGACGAAGCTCACTGCCTTCACGTCCGGATGCACCAGTAAAGCGTCGACGACGACCTTGTCGCCCTGCACCACATTGAAAATGCCGTCGGGCAAGCCGGCTTGTTTCAACAGGT
>JBEKNG010000151.1:0-9843 GCA_049523075.1 Paraburkholderia sp. | reverse complement strand
ATCGCCTTGCTGGCGATCACGCTGGCCGGTTGTGTCGTAGTGCCGGGGCGACCGATGTATGTCCGCGCGGCGCCCGTTGTGATCTATTGATCAGATGATTGGTGGGATTGATGGCGCGACTGGTGGTGGGGCGCGCCACAGGGCAGCTCAGCGGGGCGGCGCATCGGCTTCGTCAGCTGCATCTGCCGCGTCGGCTTCATCCGCTTCCGGTTCGTCATTGATCAGTGCCTCGGGTATTTCCGGGACCGGCGCGGGTGCCGGTTGCGGAAGGGGCGCCATATAGCGCTGTGATAGCGCCTCGTACAGCGGCGGTGCAAAGATACGCGAGACACGGCTGGCGATCAGCGCGGTCGCCATCAGCGAGATCACGAGCGCGTGGCCGTTGATCATTTCCATCACGATCACGAACGACGTGATCGGTGCCTGCGTTACCGCGGCCAGGTAACCCACCATGGCGAGTGCGATCAGCATCTGCAATTGCATGCTGCCGAACACCATGTGCAGCAGGTTGCCGAAACCCGCCCCGATCGACAGCGACGGCGCAAAAATGCCGCCCGGAATGCCCGGCAAATACGAGCCGACCATCGAGATCATCTTCAGGAACGGGTAGAACACCGACAGTTGCTCGCGCCCGTCGAGCAGGCCGCGTGCTTCCGCGTAGCCGCTGCCAAAGGTCAAGCCGCCCGAAATCAGGCCGACACAGGCAATCACCAGCCCGCACAGCGCGGCAAACACGACCGGCCGCTCGCTATGTAGCTTGCGCAGCGGTGCGGGAATCCAGCGCGCGGTATTGAGCAGCAGCCAGCAAAAGACGCCGCCGGCGATGCCGGTCACAATGGCGGTGAGGACGATGGCCACCGCCAGCAGATCCGGGAAATGCGTACCGATCTCGATCGTGCCGAAATAGGTGTAGTTGCCGTTTATTCCAAGTGCTATCACCCCCGCGATGATGATCGCGGTAATCAGCACGCCGCTCGCACGGGCCTCGAAGCTGCGGGTGAGTTCCTCGATGGCGAAGACGATCCCGGCAAGCGGGGTGTTGAAGGCCGCCGACAGGCCCGCCGCTGCACCGGCCAGCACGAGTTGCCGCTCAATCAGCGCGTTTGAGCGCGGGTAGAACCGCCGCAGATTGAACATGAGCGCCGCACCGACCTGCACGGTCGGTCCTTCGCGGCCGATCGTAAAGCCGCCAAGGATGGCGAGGAACGACACGAGGATCTTGCCGAACATGATGCGGAACGACAGCAGGCGTTCGCCGTATTCGCCGGGTTTGGCGTGCAGGGTGGCGATCACCTGTGGAATACCGCTGCCTTCCGACCCGCGAAAGAATTTACGCGTGAGCCATACGGATAGTGCGGCGACGGCTGGCGTCACGAACAGCGGTAGCCAGATATGCCGGTGCTGCATGGCGCGGAACTCGCTGTAGCCGAAATCGATGAGCTTGGCATAGAGGACCGCGATGAAGCCGACCGCGATCGCGCCGAGCCAGAACACACCGTATTGGCGCCACAGGCGGCGAGTGCGTCGGGCGACGCTGGAGGACAGAGGTGGGAATGCCCGCATGGGATGATGGCTCAGGCAAAGCGTGAATTATAACGATCGATCGGGCTATCTGCCGGTGCGAAAGCAAATTGAAATAAGTGTGACAGGTGGGGCGGCTGGGCGATAATCCGCGCTTCGCCTTGCCGGGCCGCGCAGCAAACCTTCCGCCGCGTGTATAAGATGAAAGCATGGTCGGCTAAAATAATGTTGCGACCGAAACTATGACGGGCTATTTAATGAAGCGAATTCTTATCGTCAAGGTGACTTCACTAGGCGATATTGTGCAGGCCCTGCCGGTCATCGCCGACATCAAGCGTGCATTTCCTGGGGTGCAGGTCGACTGGGCGTCAGACGAAGCGTTTGCCGAAGTGGTTCACTGGAGCCAGAGCGTAGACCGCGTGCTGTTTGCACCGCTACGCCGCTTCAAAAAGTCACGCCGCTGGGTGGACCTCAAGGCGATTGCGGCATCCATCGGCGAGTTGCGGGCCTACCGCTACGATTGCATCATCGATATTCAAGGCGTCTACAAGAGCGCGATCATCGCCTTTCTGGCCCGCTCGTCGCGCCGCTTCGGCTATCGCAACAGGGACCTGGGCGAGCTCGGTGCCGCGTTCGCTTATACGAGCCGCTTTGGTCCGCGTCCGCCCGGTAACGCCTGGCAAGGCATGCGCATCAGCGCCGGAGAAGCGCTGGGTTATCAGCCGGAAGGGCCCTCCGTCTACGATATGAAACTGCCCGAGGCGGACACCGCACCGTTCGAGGCAGGTGACGCACCCGTCGCGGCGCTGTTTCATGCCACCTCCAAAGACGACAAGAAATGGCCGGTCACGCATTGGGCCGCCGTCGGCAACGAACTGTTGCGGCGCGGTTTTCGTGTCGTGTTGCCGTGGGGCTCGGCCGGTGAGCGTGAGGAAGCTGTCGCCATCGCGGCGCAGGTGCCGGGCGCGACCGTTTTGCCGCAGATGAGCGTAACCGGCATCGCCCACATGATCGACGCGTGCTCGCTCGTCATCGGTACGGACACCGGCTTTGTCCACGTCGCCCATGCCCTGCAAAAGCGCACGGTGATGATCTTTGTCGCGACCTCGCCCTCCCACTTCGGCATCGAAGCGCCGCATCGCTCCATCTCCATCGGCGACGGTCATTCAGTGCCGCCCGTGAGCGAAGCCTTGCAGGCCATCGACTACGTGCACAGCGACCCGCTTGACGCCACTGCGCCGAAGCATTCGGTCACTGCTGTCTGATTCCTTTCTGCCGGGCCGCCACTTGTGCGCCTCACGGGCGCGAGCGAGAGCAGGCGGCCCGCGTTCCGTCAAAAGAAAAAAGGCGTGACGGACAGTTCGCCCAAGTCAATGAGCGTTGCCACGGCACGCCTCTAAAAGCGCCCGCGTCGGGGAACGACGGGCGGAGAGGATCCTGCAATGAACACAACAGAACTTCATCCATAGAGACTGCTTGCGGCATGCTGAGTTCGCTCGTCGCCGCCGTGCCGGGCTCGTTGGTTGCCACTCGAGGCCAGCGGGAAGCAGCAGCGGTACAGGCGCATTACACGGCTGTTAAAAGTGTCGCTTTTAGTAGGTTTCCTACACGCATCTTACGAATGGCATATGCCTATGGATTGGGCACTGCATGCCCAAATGCAGGGTGGGCTTTGATGTGTCTTGGGGGCCGGCAGACGCCGGTCCGCCCGCCAGTGGGCCTCAAGCGGCGGGCGTCGCCGGGCAGCGCGGCGTAGTCGTGTGGCGGGCCGCGCAGGCGAGGCCACCGCGACGACTTTTACTTTGTGCGTGGCCATCCAGGAGCGGCAAAACCTGTACGCAGCGCAAATCATCGCTTACAAAATGCAACGCTCGCACACGCCCGCTTCGTGTCCAATCGACAGCATTCGAGCCGCGCTCGAATAACACTGAAACGACTGGAGAACGATGTGAAACGCTTGACGCTAACTTTGATTGCAGGTGCGCTGCTGGCTGCTGCGCTGGGTGGTTGCGTGATAGCGCCGGCACCGGGTTACTACGGCGGTGGCTACTACCATCATGGGTACTACTATTGATAAGTACGGGGATTCGTAGCATGTACGGCATGCAGCGGCATGCGGCGGCATGCAGCGGCGTGGGAGGCGAGGGCTTCAAACGCGGCAGAAATCAATCCGTCTCACGGTCCGCGCGAGCCGGTCGCGCGACGCTTGCCTGCCGAAGCGGCTGGTGTCGGTTCGAGCGGGCCGGAACAGGCCTAGCTCAGCATCAACTCGAAAGCCACCACCGCGACGATGGCTGCCGCGTTGGCGGCGAGCGCTTCCAGCACGATTGCTTTCCAGCTGGAAGGGCGGAAATGGATGGCCAGCAGCAGCGAGCCCAGCAGTGCCAGCGCAATGATCATCACGATGTCTGAGTTTTGAAGATAGAGCCTCACCGTGGCCTCCCTGCTCATCGGTATTTGACTTGAGTATATGCAAGTCAAAAAGCCGTGCAAGAGGGGAAACGCACCGGGTGGCGGAGGAGGCGGGCGAGGCTGCCCGCGCACCTGCACGGCGGGCAACTCATGCCAGAGTCGCGTTTACATCAAACGGGTGTCGCGCGTTTCGCGCATGCATAACACACCGAACAGACTGACGGCGGCGGCGATCGATACGTAGGCACCGACCCACGGTAGGCCGCCATGCGCGGCCAGCACCTGGGCAATGTACGGCGCCACCGACGCGCCGAGAATCCCGCCCAGGTTGTACGACACGCCTGCGCCGGTATAGCGCACGTGGGTCGGAAACAGTTCCGGCAGCAGTGCGCCCATCGGCGCGAAGGTCACGCCCATCAGGAACAGTTCGATCACGAGGAACAGCAGCACCAGCGGCATGGAACCACTGCCGAGCAGCGGCGCCATCGTGAAGCCCGAGAGGATCGCCGCGATGATGCCGACTATCAGCACCGGCTTGCGGCCGTAGCGGTCGCTCGCCCATGCGGCGAGCGGCGTGGCGAGCGCCATGAACAGCACCGCGACGCACAGCAGGCCGAGGAAGCTCGGACGCGGAATGTGTAGTACCGACACCCCGTACGAGAGCGAGAACGTCGTCGCGTTGTAGAACAGCGTGTAGCACACCACCATGGCCAACGCACCCAGCAGGGTCGGCCACCAGTATTGCGAGCAGAGCGTCGCGATCGGCACGCGCACCCGCTCTTCGCGTTCAATCGCGGCGCGGAAGGCCGGCGTCTCGGCGATCTTCAGACGCACGTACAAACCGAGCGCGACCAGCACCGCGCTGACGATGAACGGCACGCGCCAGCCCCAGCTACGGAACTGTTCGTCGGAGAGCGAGAGTGCCAGCCCGAAGAACAGGCCATTGGATGCCAGAAAGCCGATCGACGGCCCGAGTTGCGGAAACATGCCGTACCAGCCGCGCTTGCCGGCCGGGGCGTTTTCCGTGGCGAGCAACGCCGCGCCGCCCCACTCGCCGCCGAGGCCGATCCCTTGGCCGAAGCGCAGGACGCACAGCAGGATCGGCGCGAGGCTGCCGATCGAGTTATAGCCGGGAACGAAACCGATCAGCGTAGTCGAGAGGCCCATCACCAGCAGTGAGGCGACGAGAGTCGATTTGCGGCCGATACGGTCGCCGAAGTGGCCGAACAGGAACGAGCCGATCGGTCGCGCGACGAACGCAATGCCGAAGGTGACGAACGCGGAGAGCGCCTGCGCGGTAGCGGAGCCATGTGGGAAGAACACAGGTCCGATGACGAGCGCGGCGGCTGTCGCGTAGACGTAGAAATCGTAAAACTCGATCGCAGTGCCGATGAAGCTTGCGAAGATGATCCGCGAGCTGCTGTTTTGACCGGCCGCATTGGGCTGGGCCGCGGAAATCGGCGAGGTAGACATTCAAGGTCTCCAGTTTCGTGACGCAGAGTGGCGCGCCCGGTGGGCGGCGCGCTCGTACTGCGGCGTATTTTGTTTGGATTCGTGTGCGCCGCGGCGCTCGACGGCCAGCCATGGCCGCAGGTTGCGCGGGCAACGATTCGACAGCTTACAACGACGGACGATGGCCGGCGTGCCGGGCTACGGCTGTACCAGGGAAAAACCAGGGCGAAGCGCAGCGGCGGTCACGGCGGCAACAGCGGCCGGACAGAGCGGTGCAAAGCGCGCGGGTGGCGCGACGACGCGAAGGGCGGGCTGTGCAGCGCCGGCGGGTGGGCGGGCGGCGACAGCCGAGCCGGAGGATTCCGGCTGAGGGATTGGAAAATTATAGCGTGAGGGTGCGGGAGCCGCGCGGCAGCGCTGCAGCACGGCTGAGAATTCGAAACGCACGGCGATGTCGTGCGGGCACTGGCGAGTGAGCGCAACGACCTGCTGTCAATCGATCGTCTGCGCTTGCGGCGAGGCGAACTCGCGGAGTTGGAACTTGCCGTTGTCGTTGAACAGCCAATCCTCGAACAGCTCGACCTGGCCGCGCGTGTTGAGCAACCTCGAGGGCGGCTGCGGCAGCGGAGACGCGCGCCGCAGAGTTGCGAGCGCCGTGCTCTCGGCTTCGTCGTCGCCATTGGTGCGATACACGGCTGATTGCAACACCTGGCCGTTGCGGTCGACAGTGAAGGAAACCACCACCAGCGAACGCAGCATCGGCTGCAGCGTGCCTTGCAGCACGTACGACGGATTGCGATCGAGGATACGCCGGGCGACCGCCATGCGGTATTGATCGAGCGTCGCGCTGTTCACCGCCACGGGAGGTGTAATGAGCAGCGGCCGATCTGGCGGCGTGATGGTGCAACCGGCCGCCGCGAGAGCAATAGCGAGCGTGAGAGCCGCGCCGCGTGCGCGCGACGGCCACGAGCCACGGACTGAAGTCTTGCAACGAAGGTAGCGTGTGCGGGTGAGCATCGCAGGAGAAGCTCGGGAGCAAGGCGTAGCTTCATGGTAGTCAAAACCGGCCAGGTTTCAATGAGCATTGGCCCTGAATAGCACACGACGAACACCTGGCGGGCGATACACGCACCTCTATCCCGGCGGCGTAGATACGACCGGCGGTCTCTGTCAGAATCGTGAGGGCATCGAGTTGTGCGATTCCCTTTTTTGACGGACGCCATGAAGGACGCCATGACTGACCACATCTCACTGGTCCTCTTCGACCTCGACGACGTGTTGTGCCACTACGACCGTTCAGCGCGCATCGCGCATATTGCGGCCGTCGTCGGCCGTGATGCGCAAGCGGTCCGCCAGGCGATCTGGGACTCGGGTCTCGAAGGGCGCGCGGACGCGGGGCTGGTCAGCGACGCTGATTACCTCGACGAACTAGGCGCGCTGTTGAGCTATCCGCTCACGCTGGACGACTGGCTCGACGCGCGTCGTGCCGCGATGACGCCGGACCCCGAGGCGATCGCCCTCGCAGGAGCAGTCGCGGCTCAACATAGGGTCGCAGTGCTCACCAACAACTGCTGTCTGCTCGCCGATCACATCCATTATCTGTGTCCGCCGGTCGCCCGGGTATTCGGCGCGCAGGTGTACGCGTCGGCGTCTTTCGGGGCCGCCAAGCCTTCCCCCGATCTGTATCGGCGCTGTGTGGCGCATCTCGGGGTAGCCCCTGCAGAGGCGTTTTTTATCGACGATGTCGAGGCGAACGTCACAGGTGCGATCGAGGCGGGCCTGCGTGCTTACCGGTTCACAGGAAATGAAGCGCTTGCGCGCGAACTGGCTTACCATCGCCTGCTGTAGTGGCGCGGTCACGGCGCGCCAGACGGTCTGCACAACCAGGAAGCCACGCACAAGCTCCACGGAACCTCGACGATGATTACCTGCTACCTTCGCTACATCATTGATCCCCACAAGCTCAAGGAGTTTGAGCATTACGGCAAACTGTGGATTCCGCTCGTCGAGAAATTCGGCGGCCAGCATCACGGCTATTTCATGCCGTCGGAAGGTTTCAGCAATGTCGCGCTCGCGATGTTTACCTTTCCCTCACTGGCGCTTTATGAGGAGTACCGTAACAAGTCGTTCGCTGATCCCGATTGTCTGGCTGCGGTAGCTTATGCTGAGCAAACGCGCTGCATCGTCAGCTACGAGCGTAGCTTTTTCCGCCCGGTATTCGGGTAAGCCGCGCACATGGGGGCTGGTGGGGCGCCGTACGATCGCCGGAATCGGTGCTGCGCGCGCCTTACCGGCCCCAAAGCGGCGCGGGCGCGCGTGCCGAAGATGTAACCTCGTAACGTCGCGAAACAAGACCGTAGCCAAACTGTAGCTTCGAGTCTCTAGGATGTCGACATCGCCCATGCATTTACCAATGGAGGTGTCAGATGCTGAGCCATCATGAACTCGCGACGCTGATGTTGCTCCGGGACACCGGGCCGCATCTGGAAGAATTCGATCCCGACGTGCTTGCATTGCGCCACTATGAGCTTGTCGAAGTGCGCCAGCTCGAGCGCCAAGGCGTAACTTTGCAACTGACTCGTCGTGGCCGCGAGTTGTTGCAGCGCTTGCATCCTGAGGGCGGCAAGCTGCAATAGACGTGTTGCACGCGCGATGTGCCTTGGGTCGTGCGTTGAGGGGGCGGCCGGCACGAAAGCGTTATTGCGACCGAGTGTCGCATGCGCTGTATCCGGTGCTTAATCTTGCCCCGGCGCCTGAGCGCCACCCACGGCTGTACCCTTGCCGGAATCCCACTGCCAGCCGCCACCGGGATTCTTCATCAGCGTAGCGGGGTGCTGCGACATCAGCGATTGCGTATACTTCAGGTTCTGTTCACTCGCGACCGGACGAGCTCGGAAAGGACGTGCGCGGGCGTTACGATGTGTGTTTCCACAGTCTCGGAATATTACCGACGGCTTGCTTACGGTTACATCCGACGGGCTTGCCGAATGCCTGTGAGCCTTTTGCGCGGCGGCGGGGAATAAATCCTGCTGGAAGATTTATGACAGGAAGCTTGCGGTGTAATGGGCCGAAAAAAACCATGGCTTTGAAGTAATTGTATTGCGGCTCAGAGTGGAATAGCGTTCAGTAGTACTTTGGGGACACCAGTTCGGTGCCGGTTTCTGTCGTGGAGAACGTTGTGAAAAGGTTGAATATTTTGCTCGGAGTGGCAGCCGCGGCGATGGTCTGTGCGAGCGGCGTGGCGCATGCAGCACACGTGGGGGTGTACATCGGAGGTGGGGGCTACTACTACCCGTGGGGGCCGGCGTACTATCCGTACCCGCCGGCGGTCGCCGTCCCGGTACCGGTGCCGGCGCAGCCGCAGGAGTACGTGGAGCAGGGCCAGTCCGGTCCGGCTCCGGTGCAGGCGGCGCCTGGCCAACAGGGTGGCACCTGGTACTACTGCGATGACTCCAAAACCTACTACCCGTACGTGAAGTCGTGCTCGTCGGGTTGGCGTCCGGTGCCTGCGCAACAGTCGCAGGGCCCTGCAAACTAAAAACGTATTACCGCAAAGAGAAGCAAATGAAATATCCAAGGTTAGCTTTAATTGCCTCGCTGAGTTTTCTCGGAGCGTGTTCGGTCATGCCTCAGGGCCCTAGCGTCATGGCGCTGCCCGGTTCCGGTAAGACTTTCGATCAGTTCCGCGCTGACGACAATTCGTGCCGGCAATTCGCGTTTCAGCAGGTGGGTGGGGCAACGACCAACCAGGCGGCGACCAACAGCGCGGTGGGTAGCGCGGTTGTCGGCACGGCGCTCGGCGCCGCGGCCGGCGCGGCCTTCAACGGCGGCAGCGGCGCGGCGGTTGGCGCGGGTGCTGGCCTGCTGGCTGGTACCCTGTTCGGTGCAAACGCTGCGCAGGGTTCGGCTTACGACGTCCAGCGCCGCTACGACTATGCTTATCTGCAATGTATGTACGCGAACGGCGACCGGATTCCGGTGCAGGGCCGCATGCGCACCGTACAGCCTCCCCAGGATGGTGGTTACGTGACTTCGCCGCCGCCCCCGCCGCCGGGCTCGCCGCCGCCTCCGCCCGGCGCGTATTGATCGGATCGAAGTTGCCGGAGGTGTTTTACCCGAACGCGGCTGCCGCTTCCAACGGCAGCCGCGTTGTCATTTGGGGCGGTGGTTTCAGGCCGCCGCGCGGCGCCGGCCCCGCGAGCGCATCCAGGACTGCAGGCGGTCGATGTACAGATACACGACTGGTGTCGTGTAGAGCGTGAGCACCTGGCTGACAATCAGGCCGCCGACAATCGAAATGCCAAGCGGCCGGCGCAGATCGGCACCCTCGCCATGGCCAAAAGCGAGCGGCAGCGCGCCGAGCAACGCGGCGCAAGTAGTCATCATGATCGGTCTGAAGCGCATCAGGCAGGCGCGATAGATCGCGTCGCGCGGAGACATCCCTTCACCCTCGGCGTC
>JBEKNG010000150.1:0-9876 GCA_049523075.1 Paraburkholderia sp. | reverse complement strand
CGGTGTGATCGCCGACGTCCGCTTCGATTTCGGTGAAGGCAAAACCGCCATTCGGGATCGTCGTGAGTGCCGCAAGGCGTACCGCTTTCAACTGCTGATCTTTAGACGCAAACCAGCGGCGCCGGCTCAGCCAGGAAGGCAGCACTTCGGATTCAAGCAGCCGGACGTTTTCCGGCGTCGGGCCGACCTGGCCTTCGCGGATCACAATCGTCACGAACTCGGGCAGCGGCTCCGAGTGCGCCTGTGCCCAGGTCGGACGTTGAGTGCCCGGACAGATGAGGAACCACAGAAAGCCGTAAGGCGGAAACGTCAGCAAATAGGTGAGCTGGCCGATCGCCGGAAACACGGAGTCCGCGGTCATCTCGATCGGCACTGACCCCGCGAATTCGGACAGATCGAGTTCGACCGCCTGCGGCGCACGCGACAGATTCGCGACGCACAGAATGGTCGGCTCGCCCGGCAACTCGCGCAGATACGCGAGAATCTTGCGGTTGGCCGGCTTTAAAAAGCGGATCGTGCCGCGTCCGAAGGTCTGCTTGGCGCGGCGCGTGGCGAGCATGCGGCGCGTCCAGTTCAGCAGCGAGTGCGGATCGCGGCTCTGCGCTTCGACGTTGACCGCGTCGAAACCGTATAGCGAGCCCATCACCGGCGGCAGCACCAGTTGTTCGGGATCGGCGCGCGAGAAGCCGCCGTTGCGGTCCGACGACCATTGCATCGGCGTACGCACGCCGTCGCGGTCGCCGAGGTGGATGTTGTCGCCCATGCCGAGTTCGTCGCCGTAATAGATCACGGGCGTGCCAGGCATCGACAGCAGCAGCGAGTTGATCAGCTCGATGCGCCGGCGGTCGCGTTCCATCAGCGGTGCAAGACGGCGCCGGATGCCGAGGTTCAGGCGGGCGCGGCGGTCGCTCGCATAGGTGTTCCACAGATAGTCGCGCTCTGAATCGGTGACCATTTCAAGCGTCAGTTCATCATGGTTGCGCAGGAAAATGGCCCACTGGTTAGTTGCTGCCAGGTCAGGCGTTTGCCGCATGATGTCGGTGATCGGAAAGCGGTCTTCGCTGGCGATCGACATATAGATGCGCGGCATCAGCGGGAAATGGAACGCCATGTGGCATTCGTCTTCGTCGCCGAAATACTCCTTCACGTCTTCCGGCCACTGATTCGCCTCGGCGAGCAACATCCGGTTCGGATACTCAGCGTCGATGGTGGCGCGGATCTTCTTCAGGATCGAGTGCGTTTCCGGCAGATTCTCGTTATTGGTACCTTCGCGTTCCACCAGATACGGCACGGCATCGAGACGTAGCCCGTCAATGCCCATGTCGAGCCAGAAGCGCATGACCTGCAGCACCTCCTTCAGCACGGCCGGGTTGTCGAAATTCAGATCGGGCTGATGCGCGTAGAAGCGGTGCCAGTAATACGCACCCGCGACCGGATCGTGGGTCCAGTTCGACGGCTCGCTGTCGATAAAGATGATCCGCGTGCCGAGGTATTTCTGGTCCGTATCGGACCACACGTAGAAGTTTCGATGGTTCGACCCTGGCTTCGCAAGCCGCGCGCGCTGGAACCACGGATGCTGGTCTGACGTATGGTTAATAACCAGTTCGGTAATCACACGAATCCCGCGGGCGTGCGCTTCCTGAATGAAGTGCTTCACGTCGGTCAGGTGGCCGTAGTCAGGATGCACGTTGCGATAGTCGGCAATGTCGTAGCCATCGTCGCGGCGTGGCGACGGATAGAACGGCAGCAGCCAGATCGCGTTCACGCCGAGTTCGGCGATGTAGTCGAGTTTGGCGATGAGGCCAGGAAAGTCGCCGACACCGTCGTTGTTGGCGTCGAAGAACGACTTGATATGCACCTGATAAATGATAGCGTCTTTGTACCAGAGCGGATCGTCGCTCAGCGTCGATACCTTGCCACGCTTTACCGGCTTCGCTTTCGCGCCTCGGCTGCCGCTAGCCACTGCGGCCGCTGTGGCGTGGGCTTGCGACGTGCTCTCGGTCGGGTCGTCACGTTTCATTACGCACCTTCGGTCGGGGGTTGGTAGCCAGCGTCTGCATGGCTGCCGCTGTCGTCGTCTGCGCTGGGGGGCTCGGCTGGCAGTCCGCCGGCGGGCGCGATGCGCCAGATCGCGAATGGCATGGCACCGGGGTTGAGCCGCACGTGCTGCCAGCGGCCGTTCCACTCGAAGCGCGCGCCGCTCATCTGGTCGACCACTTCGAGCGCTGCGTGATCGTGCAGATTCCAGTGGGCAAAGGTGGCCCACGAAAGCTCCACGTCGGCGCCCTGTTCGTTGAACGGATCGAGATTGATGGCGACGACGACCACGTTGTCGCGCGCTTCGGTCGCTTTCTCGAAGAACAGGATGTGGTCATTGTGCGCCGTCAGAAACGTGACGCCCAGATGCGATTGCAACGCGGGATTCGCACGGCGAATCCGGTTCAAGGCACTGATCTCACCGACGATATTGCCAGGACGATGCCAGTCCCACGCGCGCAGTTGATACTTCTCGGAATCGAGATATTCCTCGCTGTTCGGTAACGCGGCGGCTTCGCACAGCTCGAAGCCGCTATACACGCCCCACAGGCCCGACAGCGTCGCCGCGAGGGCGGCGCGAATCAGAAAGCCGGGGCGCCCCGAGGACTGCAGATGCCGCGGATTGATATCCGGCGTGTTGACGAAGAAGTTCGGCCGGTAGTACTCGCGGATATTGGTCTGTGTGAGTTCGGTCAGATACTCAGTGAAATCGCGCTTCGATTCGCGCCAGGTGAAATACGTATAAGACTGCGAAAAACCGATCTTGCCGAGCCGGTACATCATGCGCGGCCGCGTGAACGCTTCGGCGAAAAAGATCGTATCGGGATGGCGGGCGCGCACGTCGTTGATCATCCATTCCCAGAACGGCAGCGGTTTCGTATGGGGATTGTCGACGCGGAAAATATGCACGCCCGCTTCGATCCAGAACAGGATCACGTCGCGCAACGCGAGCCACAGGTCGGGCTTGGCGTCGTGCGCATAGAAATCCGGGTTGACGATGTCCTGGTACTTCTTCGGCGGATTCTCGGCGTAGCGCAGCGTGCCGTCCGGGCGCCACGCGAACCACGTGGGATGTTCCTTCAGCCAGGGGTGATCCGGCGAGCACTGGATCGCGAAGTCGAGCGCGATCTCGAGGCCATGCTCGTGCGCGGCGGCGAGCATCTGCCTGAAGTCGTCGAGCGTGCCCAGTTGCGGATGGACGCCCGTGTGACCGCCTTCCTCGCCGCCAATCGCGTACGGGCTGCCGACGTCGCCTGGCTGGGCGTTCAGCGTGTTATTGCGGCCTTTGCGGTTGGTGAGGCCGATCGGATGGATCGGCGGGAAGTACAGCACGTCGAAACCCATGTCGCGGATGCGCGGCAATTTCTTCGTGACATCCGCGAAGGTGCCGTGCCGTGCTTCGTCGTCGCTCATCGAACGCGGGAAGATTTCGTACCAGCTCGCGAAACGCGCGGCGGTCCGTTCGGCATCGATCCGGTAGATCATCGGGTCGCGTGTCAGGAACGGCCGGTGGCGCGCTGCGGCCATCGCTTTGGCGGTGGTGGGCGCGAGCAGCAGCGCGATCCGCGTGTCGAGATCGGCCTTGGCGAAGACCTTGACGATGTGCTCGAGCGGCTCGGTCACGGCGCCTTCCACCGTTTCCACTTCGGCCAGCACCAGCGCAAACAGATGGCTCGCTTCGTCGATTTCAAGCTCGACGGTTTGCCCGGCCTTCAGTTTCTTCTGCACGTGCTCGACCAGCGAGCCAAAGTCGTCGCGCCACGCGATCACGGTGAATTCGTGCCGGCCGACCCGTTCGAGCGGAATGCGGGCATGCCACAGGTCATTGCCCGTGGGCGGCGCGGGGAGCATCGGGACTTCGTGCCAGGCGGTTTCATCGGCTGCGCGCCACACCACGGCGGCGGCGATCTTGTCATGCCCTTCCGCGAAGATCGCAGCCCTGACCTCGGCGCGCTCGCCGACCGTGCGCTTGACGACGAAGCGTCCATAGTCGACCGACGGCGTCACGCTTTCGATCGCCACGCGCGGCGCGGCAATGGCCTCCAGCACGGATTTGCGGCCGCTGCGCTTGCTGCCCGCCTTGTCGATGGGCGGTGCGAGCCGCACGGGCTTGTCGGCCAGCGCGCCGAACAGGCGGCATGCACCGGGCGCGAGCGTAAAGGGGAGCAGGGTGGCGGGTGTCGCATGCGCCGGGGCATCGAGCGGCACGAAGCGGGTGAAGTTGCCCGGCACACCGGCGAGAAAGCGTGCGGGATTGATCCGCACCGGCATGCCGAGGTCAGGGTTGATGACGATCAGCGTCGCTTGCTGGCTGTCGCGCAGATCGAGGCTATCGCCGCGCAACAACACGGCGGCAGGGGCACTCGGGCCGCTGAGTGCGCGCAGCTCGCCGACGCTTTGCAGCGCTTCGGAACCGCGCAATACGGCGTTCACGTGCTTGATGGGCTCGGACAGGTCGAAGCGCGGTGTCTTGGACAGCTCGGCGAACGGCGCGGGGTGGCCACGCGTGTAGGACATCGGTTGCGCGATCCCGTATTCGAAGCCCATCGGTACCAGCCAGCCGCTGCCGGTTGCGGCCGCAGTGAAGAGCGCTCGACGGTACGCGCGTTCGAGCATCGAGGCGTCGTGGGCATCATCGAGATCAGCGGCGAGGCGGGTGCCGTAGGGCGCTTCCGGAAAGGCGATCGGCGCGCCGACGCGAATCAGCGCGGCATGCTCATCCGTCACCCAACTGGCGCGGAAGTCCCACCAGCGCACGGAAGAAAACACGCTGTCGAAGCCCGCCCCTTCCAGATGCAACAGATCGCCACGCGCGAGACCGGGCGTGGCCGCGAGAAAGCGCACGTTGGGATACTGCGCCCGCACGGCTAAGCCAAGCTGGCACCAGAAGGCGGCCGGCACATGGTGCGGCGAATCGAAGCGAAAGCCACTGACGCCAGCTTCCGCAAGCGCGAGCAGTTCGCGGGTCCACCAGTCGAGCAGCGCGGCCGTGTTGCCTTCGTTGCCGAAATTCACATAGGCAACGTTATCCTCACGATGCGCATGGCGCGGATCGAGCCGCGCTTCCTCCGATTCGAACGGGTGGAACCAGTCCGGATGCTCGCCGAACAGGGCACCATCCGCCGCGACCCGGTCGACCACCAAGTCGGCAAGCAGGCTCAGGCCGTGCTGACGCGCGGAGCCGGCGAGGCTGCGCAACGCCGCAGGGGCGCCTTGCTGCGCCTCGAATACGGGATGCAGACGACGGTGCTCGCTGACAATCTGCGCGTGCCCAGCCCGTCCGGGCTGGAACAGCGCGCCGATCAGGACGTGATCGAAGCCTAGCCCGGCGGCGTGCGCGAACTGCGCAGGCCATGCGTCGAGCGATCCGACCAGGAGAGAGTGTAGAAAATAGATCCGCGGCGCATACCTTTGTGAAGGTTCCATCGGTCGTTTCCAGATTCGTCCTGCCGCGATGTGGATGCATCTAGACGCGATCACACCGCTCATTGGGGCTTCCAGAGCCGGATATCGCACGCTTTAGAAATTCAGCGCGCTACTGGTCAATGTAGTGCAAAGATCGATTGCCCGCCGGGCAGTAACGAACACTACGCACGCGCATGCGCCAGTCACGCGGTTCTGGACCAGATAAATGCGAAACATTCAGCAAGCGTTGTGCCAGCGAGGCGGGTTGCGGGCGAAAAGGAGGGGAAGCGCGGGTGGGCGGGGGCGCCGCCGCGGCGCCTCGCGGTCAGTTGGCCCGCGAAGCGGGAGTTGCGGTAAGCGGGTTTTACACGCAAGAAGAGAGGATTGCCGGTAGCGTCCTGGCAGCGGGCCCGCTGCCAGGACGCCACGGCTTGCATCACGAACCGAGCAGCCCGGCCGCGATGTTGACACAAAGGCCCAGCACGGCCACGTTGAAGTAGAACGACAGGATCGACTGTGCCAGCGCGGCACGCCGGATCGAGCGTGATCGGAGCACGACATCCGAAGTCTGCGACGCCACCGCAATCGTGAACGAGAAGTACAGGAAGTCCCAGTAGTTTGGCTGCAGCTTGCGATCGGGGAACAGCAGCGCGGTCTCTTGCGGGTCGGCAAAGTAGAGGCGTGCGTAATGCAGCGTGAAGATGGTCGGAATCAGGAACCATGCACCGAACATTGTCAAACCGGTGAGTAGATAGTGCGCGAGCGTCGATGCGGCGCCGAGATTTTTCGCGGACGCCAGTTCGAGGACGATGGCCGCAATGCTCGCCAAGGTGGCGAGGCAGATCACGAACAGCACGACGCCGGCATTTTCGTCGTCACGTTGGGCGAATTCGCGGACCTCGTCCTCGTGGGCCTTGGCCATATGCACCCAGATGAGCACCAGATAAGACCATATTGCGAGGTCCCAGGCGGCCAGCACGCGCACCATCGGCCGCATGTGCGAGGGCACCGCCACGGCGACGACGATGCCGATTGCAAGCGCGGCGACCATTCGCGGACGATTGCGTAGAACCTGCGGATAGATATTCGGTGGCATAGGCGATTAAGGTGAGGTGGTCCTGTATGGGCGGCGCGCTGTTAAGCAGAATTGAGCGTTGCCGATTCTATCGCGAGCCTTGGGTTGCCATTTGTCGAATGGTCGCCAGGCGGCTGTAGTCTCTCGCAACGGCCTTGCGTCGCGCTTTCATTATCGAATGAGACCGCTTAAGCGGCACACAGACCAACGAACCTCAGTGGCCTGGGCGCGGGCCGATGGAAATGACCTCAGTGGTGAGACTCAGCAACAATGACCGCTCGACGCGGCACCAACGTGGCGCAATCCGGCAGGCTTTTCCGGATTGGGTGGCTGGGTCGGAAAGAATGCGAAAGCGCGGGGGCGGCCCCTCCGCTAAGCGTCCGAGAAAAGATAGAAACCGCGCACACGCGCTTTGCGTTCGCGTTCTATCATGGTCGCATGGCATCCTCACTCGTTACCGCTGTCGAGCATCACGCTGTCAATCGCACTGGCCGCGACTTTGTCGTGGGCGATCTGCATGGTTGCGTCGACGCGTTGCGCTATTTGCTGCGCGAAGTGGCCTTCGATCCGTCGCGTGACCGGCTGTTTTCGGTCGGCGATCTGATCGATCGCGGCACGCAATCCGAGGAGGCGCTGGCGCTGCTCGAGAAACCCTGGTTCTATGCGGTGCTCGGCAATCACGAAGACACGTTGTGCGCCGTCGCAGAAGGGCGCTTGCGCCGGCAGTGGTGGTACGGCATCGGCGGCGCATGGGCGGCGCAATTGTCGGATGAAAAACTGCGCCATTACGCGCAACGGTTGAGCCGCTTGCCGCTCGCGCGAGTGATCGGCAGCGGCGGCGAGCGCTTCAATGTGCTGCACGCTGAATTCTTCGGAACCGACGCGGACCTCGACGCGGGCGAGTTTTCCGCAGACGAACGGCAGCAACTGCTATGGGGACGTCAGCTCGCCATGGGCAACGGCGACCCCAGCCGGCAACGCACCCTGTCGCTCACCTACTGCGGCCATACGCCGATGCGCAGCGTCCAGCAGATCGGTGCACAGGTATTCATTGATACGGGTGCATTTGGGCCAGGCGGCAAGCTGACGATGGTCGAAGCCCGTCGGACGCAGCGCTGGTCGGTGACGGTGGACATGGCGCGTGCGGAAGGCGCCGCGGCGCTTGCTTTGCCTTGAGCGACGAGCCTTTTAGCTTGTCTTAAGCGCAACTGCAGCCGCCGCGTAGGCTGCGCAGAGCGCTTCGTGACCTATCCCACCTGATTCAGTTCGAACACCATATCAACTACGCTGCCGTTCCAGTTGTATTCCAGATACGCCGCGTGATGGCAGCCCCGCAGCAGCGCGGGTCTGAACGCCGCGAGACACTCGCCGCCGGGATCGCGCACCGACGGATAGGCGATCCCTGGCGCTCCCGCCGCGCGCACCGCCCGCCCTAACGATTGCCCGGAAAGGTAATCGTGCGGTGAGAGGATGGCGGCGTCGAGCGATGGGTCGTTGCGCAAATCTACTACCTCGCCACTCGCGATCACGGTGTACAACCGCATTTGCTGACGCATCGGCGCCTCGGCTGTCGCCGCGAGGAACTGGCCGGTGTGATAGCGCGTTTCCGCAATCGCGGTGACGCGTGAACGGGCGCAGTAGAACACGCCGTAGCTGCCATCCGAGAACCGGCTGCCGAGCGGATTCAGGTGCGTCAGCGCGGCCATGATCGGCCCGTAGCCGGGACCGAAGCGGCGCTCTTCGCGTGGCACCAGGTCGAGTTCACCGAGTTCGGTACGCAGACGGTCGTTGGTCATTGCCTCGAGCGCGTAAAGCGCGTCGAAGTCTTCGGGGGTGGCAACCCGGTCGAACAGATTCACTGCCGGAAAACGTGTGGGAATTACACGATACGCGGGCGACCAGTCGAGCGGCGCGACGCGCCAGCGGTCCTGCCAATGCCGTTCAGTCACGCCCAGCCGCCTCGCGTTGCGTCGAGATACTGGCGTACGGCGACGAGGTCACTGATGTTGCCGGCGAGCATCCGGTCCAGGGCACGGCGCCCGCCGAACGGCGCCGCATTATTGGGCCGCTTGATCCAGCCGTCGGCAGCAGCCGGTTGTGGCAGCAAGATCTGCAGTGCTTTGTAAATACCGAGTAGCAGCGAAAGCCGCTCGAGCGTGTCGCGTCCTAACCGGGCGGTTTGCGGCTCGGCTTTCCACTTGAAGAAGGTGGAGCGGCCGGGCGAACCGAGCAGGACGATCTGTTCCTCGGCGCTCAGGTCCCAGTCGTGGGCGATCTTGAAAAAGGCACGCAAACCCGCCGCCGACATTTCGGTTAGCGAAGGTTCCGTGATGGGCCGGCGCAGTGGCAGGTCGTCGCGGGAGGCACGGGCAGCATGAGGCATGGCGGCGAGTCCTTATATGTACTTTGTATCAATATTAGTCCAGATGTGGATTATTGCAAGGGCAAATTGGGTATAATCGCGTCCCAGCGGGAAAATGCGAGACAGGTAATCGACGTTCAGGAGCGGCAGGCGATGTGGGTGCGAGCTGTAGCGGTAGGGGTGGCAGTAGCGTGGTGTGCAGTAACGGCGCAGGCGGCGCAGTACGCTGAGGTTTGGAATCCGCCTGAGGCGAGGCATGCGCCGACGCACGTCAAGGTACACGCGCCTGCGAGCAAAAAGGTCGCGGCTAAGGGAGCGGTAGTCGGCAAGAGCAAGCGGCAGAAGGTTGAGCCCGGAAAGAAGGCGTCGGTGCACGCCGCTCATCAGGCCAAATCGCATGTCAGGCTCGCTGCTAAGGATGCGCCGGGCAAGCCGGTCAAGACGACGCGGACCAAGGGAGCGCCGAATAAGCCGCTCAGGACGGCTCGCGTCAAGCAGGCCAAGGGCACGCCGACCAAGGTGGTCAGCAGGGCGCATTCCGGGGCCACTCATGTTCAGACGGCGATGCATTCCAGGTCGCAGAAGGTGGCGGCGAAGCCCGCGTTGAAGCAACCGGCTGGCGCGATGGCGAACCCGACGGCGGGAAGCGCCCAACCGGCCGCGACGATGGCTAACACGGCGGCGAGCCCAGCGGTGAACTCCGCTGCGGGGAACCGAAATCTACCGCCAATCCTGCACTGAAACTTACGCCGCCCGTTTGCGTTTGACCTTGGAGCGGGACGTGCTTGAGGCGCCCGGGCCCTTGAGCGCCCCAGGATGACGACGCGTGCCTTAAATACGCTTCAAGCCCCGCTCCCCAACCCCTCCGTCAACAACCTCACCGTCTCCACCGAGCGCGGATCGCGCAGCCGCGAATGCAGCGTCACACGTGATTCCGGCAACTTCGGCAAGCCGAGTCGCGCGCCCACGTCAATCAGCCCGCGCGGCGCCACCCGCC
>JBEKNG010000149.1:0-9952 GCA_049523075.1 Paraburkholderia sp. | reverse complement strand
GGGCGCCCGGGTTGCCGTGTTCGACGACAATCCGCGCGTCGGCGGCCAGGTGTGGCGGCAAGGTCCAAGGCATGCGCCCCAAGCGCCGTTGCGTGAGGTTCACGCGGCGCTGCAGGGGCTTCCGGATGTGACGCTGTTGTCCTCGGTGCGGGTGGTTGGGCTCCTGGCGCCGCGCGCGTTGTTGCTGGAATCGGCCGAGCATGGCGGTATGCGTGTCAGTTATGGTCAACTAATCCTGGCCACCGGCGCCCGCGAGCGTCTGCTGCCGTTCGCCGGCTGGACGCTGCCCGGCGTGACCGGTGCGGGCGCCTTGCAGGCGTTGATCAAAGGCGGCACGCCGGTGCGCGGCGAGCGCATCGTGATCGCGGGCAGCGGCCCGTTGCTCCTGGCTTCGCTCGCTACCGCTCGCGCCGCGGGCGCCCAGGTAGTGGCGGTGGTCGAGCAAGCTTCGGCGTCCTCGCTAACGCGTTTCGTCGCTTCGCTGACGGCAACGCCTTCGAAGTTGCTGCAGGCCGCGCAGTTGACGCGCGGGTTCGCAGGGCTTCGCTACTGGACAGGTAGTGTGGTGCGCGAGGCGCGCGGCGCGGGTCGGGTTGAGCAGGTAACGATTCTTCGCGGCGAACGCCAGATCACGCTCGCCTGCGATCGCATTGCGTGTGGCTATGGCCTTGTGCCGAATGTCACGCTCGCGCAGGCGCTGGGCTGTGCGCTCGACGAGCGCGGCGCGGTCCGCGTCGACGATAGGCAGCGTACCTCCGTGGAGGGTGTGCTTGCCGCGGGTGAGTGCACCGGCATCGGAGGAATGGAGCTGGCACGTGTCGAAGGCGAGATTGCCGGTCACGTGGTGAGCGGCGCTACGCCAGATTTGAGCACGCTGCGCGTGCAACGCTCACGCTGGCAACGTTTTGCGCAGCGTGTGGAGGACACGTTCGCGCCAGGCGAGGCGGCCCGCGCGCTTCCGTCTGACGATACCGTGCTATGCCGCTGTGAAGACGTGACGATCGGCGAGGTGCGCGTTTGTCGTGAATGGCGCGACGCCAAGCTGCACACCCGCTGCGGGATGGGTGCCTGCCAGGGGCGTGTCTGCGGCGCGGCTGCACGCACGTATTTTGGCTGGCAGACGACGCAGCCGCGTCCACCGTTTCATCCGGCGCAGATCGGCACGCTTATTCAGGCGGTCGATCACGAGCCGGCGTCGACGGAGTGAGGCCTCGTCGGCTTGCCAGCCGGGGCATTAAGCACGGTCGTCACGCGGAGCGCCGCGACTCGTGCTGCGTGCCTGCGCTTCCTGTCCCGTCAAGTTCACGGATTTTTTCACCGCCGCCCGCGGCCCTATAATCGAACGCACAAGATCACTGCACCGGATGCACGGGACACGCAAGATGAACACGCTGGCTCACCCGCTCGACCCAGCCGACGCCACGCTGACCGGCATGCTCTCGCATTTCACACTGCTCGAGCCGGTCTTCGACGCAATGCCTGACGTCGTGTTTTTCGTCAAGGATGCCGAAGCGCGCTACGCGCTGGTCAACCGCACGCTGGCCTCGCGCTGCGGCTACAAGGACAAGACGGCGCTGCTCGGCAAGACCGCCGAAGATGTATTCCCGCGCCGCTTCGGGCGCATCTACACGGCGCAGGACATCGCGATCATCAATGTCGGCAACCAGATGGTCGATCAACTGGAGCTGCATCTCTACCCCGGGCGGCAACCGGGCTGGTGTCTGACCTGCAAGCAGCCGCTGCGCGATACGGCGGGGCGGGTGGTGGGGCTGGCGGGCATTTCGCGCGATCTGAAAGCGGACGAGGGCAGCCACCCCGCATACAGCCGGCTCGCCACGGTCGTGCAGTACATTCAGGACAATTACGTGCAGCCGCTAAACCTGAAGCAGCTTGCAGCAATGGCGGATATGTCGGTTGCGCAGCTCGAACGTTATTTCCACAAGGTGTTCCATCTCACGCCGCGCCAGGTGCTGCTGAAAACGCGGCTGGATGCGGCGACCGCGCTGCTGGTATCGCACGACAAGGTCACCGATGTGGCCGCGTTGTGCGGCTATACCGATCACAGCGCTTTCACGCGGCAGTTCAAGGCGACCGTTGGCATCACCCCGACCGAATACCGCATGCTGCTGCATGGCACCACGCATAGCTGATGCATGAGCAATGCGCGGCTGCTGCATGACGGAATGAAAGCTGATATACAGCCGGTTTAACGTTGATTTGTCGCCCGCATCGCATGGCCCGCCGTCGTCCGAGTTACCACTATTACGTTTATGTCGTCGCGTTGTCGGACACGGTCTGGAACGAGGCACGCTTTCGCCGTTCGAACCCGGACTACCGCTTCGAGCGGCCGTGCGTGTATGTCGGTATGACGGGGTTGGATCCGGATCTGCGCTTTGACCGCCACAAGGCGGATGTTCAGGCGAATCGCTTCGTGCGCGACTATGGCCTGCGCCTGATGCCGGAACTGTATGAGGTGTTCAATCCAATGCCTTACGACGGCGCGCGCGACATGGAAGTCGAACTGGCGATTGGACTGCGCGAGGCCGGTTACGCGGTATGGCAGGCCTAGATACGTAAAGACGTAGCAGGCGGTAAAGCTGAAGCCTGGCTCTTACCGGATGCCCAGACCGCGCAGGACGGCATTGCCTTCCGGCGTCAGACGAATGCTCGGTGCACCTGCTTCACTTGCCACCGTCTCCACGAGGCCAGCCTCGTGCAGCATCGGAATCTCGGGTTTGGCGAACGCGTCAATCGGCGCATGCAGCAACAGCAGCAACGTGGCCAGTTCGTGGTGGCTCAGAAGCCGACGCAAAATAGTCGGCCGCCTGGCCGGCGCCGCCGCTTCGTTTGTGTCGCGCGTTGTTTTGCTCATGGTGCGAACCTCCTGCTTTTTCATTGTCCGTGGATCATGGAGCCCAAGTCTTAAACCATTATTAAGACTGGGGCCTGAAGCGACAGGTTCGCGGCGTTTCGATCCGGTATTGCTTACCAAACCTTATGTTACGGCGCGCAGGTTTTGCTCGCGCCCTCAATCCACAGATTGTCGACGTGGCGCTTGCCTGCATAGAAACGATAGGTGGTGGCACCATTGTCCGCGCGGATCTTGACGACGTTCGAGTCGCCGAAATCCAGCATTTGCCCTTCCGGCAACGGCGTGGTTTTGAACGTGGCGTTATGTTTGGCGGCTGCCTGCGTCATGCAGGCCACCACATCGCTGACGGGGCGCTGCGTATTGCCGTCGATCACGGGCTCGCCCGAATCCGGGTTCTGGAAATACGCGCATGCGCTGAAAAAGAGGGGAACGGATAGGACTACGGCGAACTTCTTCATAAGTCTCCAGATGGCTTCGATCCTGGTGGCGCGTGGGTGCGGCGCCAGACGGACCATGGCGTTGAAAGCGCGCTGTATGGAACGCCCGTGTCGGACGACCCGTATGGGGCGCCCTGCACGGGATGGGAGGTCAGGCTGCATTATATCGGCGCATAACACGTGCCTCGAGTAGACCAAGGCGCGCCTTGGAAAACCATGTCATCGGTTAGCTGAACTCATGCTTGCGATGCTGCGCCTGTGCAGCCAGCCGGACTGCGGCGTTCCCGGCGCCGTAGCCGTCATAGCCGCCGCGCCGTTCCACGATCTCGAGGAAAAAGCGCTGATCGAGTTGCGCGGTGTAGGCGTGGAAAAACTCGCCGCCTTTTTCGTCGCGGTCGTACAGGATGTTGCAAGCGCTTAGCGCCTCGATCGTCTCGTCCGGCAGCGCATAGCGGGCCGCGAGATCGTCGTAATAGTTGCGCGGGATGCGCAGGATCGGCAGGCCGGCGGCGACGAATTGCGGAATTGCCGAGAAAATGTCGCCGCTGCGGAATGCCACGTGGTTCAGTCCCGAGCCGCGGTAGGCATGCAGCGCCTCCGCCACGGCTGTATGCCGGTCCATCGACGCGTTCAGGGCGATGCGCACCGAGCCATCGCGGCTGCGCAGCGCCCGGCTGCGCACCAGCCCGTATGGGTCTGGCACCAGCCAGCTCGGCTCCGCGTCGAAGCCGAAGGCCGTGCGGAAGAACAGCACCCACGTGTCGAGCGAATCCGCCGGCAGGGACAGGACGACGTGGTCGATGTCCGTCAGCAGTACTGGTTTAGCCGGGGCGTCGCTCTTGTCCAGCAGAAAATCGGCTTCGAACAGCGTCGGTTCGTCGGGCGTTTCGTCGACGAAATAGTTAAGGCTGCCGTCTGGCGCACGCACGGCCGGCAACACACGTTCATTTGGTCCCACCTGGCCTGAGAACGGCGTATAGCCGAAGCCCGCGGCGCGCTCGAAGGCCAGCTTGGCGTCGTCGACACGCAGTGCCGACGCGCACAACGACAGCCCGTGTTGCTGGAAGAACGCGCTGGCGAACGAATCGGCCTCGGCGTTGAGCACAAGCGACGCGCTGCCGTGCTGATAGAGCGTCACATCTTTCGAACGATGCCGGCCGGCGCGCCTGAATCCGAGCTTGCCGAGCCAGTCGGCGAGCTGCGTGCGTGCCGCGTCGTCGACGGCGAATTCGAGGAACTGAAAACCGATGTGCGTAGGGGCAGGCGACGGCTGGTAGAGCTGCGAGGCCGGCTGGCCTTGCTGGATCAGTTTGGTCCGGGTCTGCTCTTCCAGAAACAGCAAGGAGCGATGCCCGTCTGTCGCCGTCGCCGCAGTCGGAGCGGCGCGAAAGCCGTCGTTGAAAATCTCGAGCGAAAGCGGGCCCCGGTAGCCGCTTTCCACCACGCGGGCGGTGAAACCCGCGAGATCGAAGTCGCCTTGGCCCGGAAAGCAGCGGTAGTGGCGGCTCCACTCGAGCACGTCCATGGCCAGCTTCGGCGCATCGGCAATCTGGACGAAGGTAATCCGCTCGCCGGGAATCGCCGCGATTTCATCCACCGGGTCGTTAATCGACAGCGTATGGAAGCTATCGAGCACGATGCCGAGGTTCGGATGATTGACGGCATTCACCAGACGCCACGCATGCCGGTACGAATTCACATGGCGTCCCCATGCGAGCGCCTCGTAACCGGCGATCACACCCGCCCGCTCCGCGGCCTGCGCCAGCGCACCCAACTGATCGACGATCAGCGCGTCATCGCGCAGCGTATCTGGCGACACGTTGCTGCAAACGAGGATGCGGTCGGTGCCAAGTTCATGCATCAGATCGAACTTGCGCTTCACGCGGTCGAGATTGCGAGCGAGCCGCTCGGCGCTGACGCCCTCGAAATCGCGAAACGGCTGGAACAGCATGATCTTCAGGCCGAGGTCGGCCGCGATGCGGCGCACTTCGGCCGGCGAGCCGTCGAAATACAGCAGATCGTTCTCGAAGATTTCGACGCCGTCGAAGCCTGCGGCCTGAATCGCGGTCAGCTTTTCTACCAGTGTTCCACTAATCGAAACGGTAGCAATTGATCGTTGCATGAACGGCTCCTGCGGGCAAGAAATGGACCAGCCTGTTACTTCTCGACATCGAACCAAGGGTCAGTATCTGCCCCATTAGCTCGTGTTTGTGGGATTCTATATAAACTAACTAGATCGTACAAATTCGTATAAACCCCAGAAGACCGTACCCATAAACTGGCGCACACTAGTGCCACAGTGGGGAACAGAGTAGCCGTGACGGCTACACGCCCCGGACTCGAATTTTATGGAGTGGCCGCAATGAGTTTCGCCTCGGTGCTGGTCCTGAACGGACCCAATCTCAATCTGCTCGGCACACGCGAGCCGGCCATTTACGGCTCTGAGACGCTCGACGATGTCGCGCGTCTCTGCCGCGATGCGGCAGAACGGCTCGACCTGGCGCTCGATTTTTGCCAGTCGAACGCCGAGCATCAACTGATCGACTGGCTGCACGCGGCCCGTACGAGAGTGGACGGCGTGGTCATCAATCCTGCTGCTTACACGCATACGTCTGTGGCGCTCGCCGATGCGTTGACTGCGATCGACAAGCCGGTGATCGAAGTGCATATTTCGAACGTGCATCGCCGCGAAGCCTTTCGGCATCACTCGTATGTGTCGGCTATTGCCGAAGCGGTGATCATCGGCTGCGGCACGCAGGGTTATGTGCTGGCGCTGGAACGGATGGTGACGATTTTGAAATCGAGGACTGCGAAATGACCAGCACAACTAATAAACAATCGTATCTGGTGGGGCTGATCGGTTCCGGCATTAGCGGCTCGCTCACACCGGCCATGCATGAGGAAGAGGGCCGCCAACTCGGCCTGCAGTACGTATATCGCCGCATCGATCTGGAAGCGCTCAAACTCGAAGTGTCAGCGTTGCCGGATATTCTGGTCGCAGCCGAACGGATGGGCTACAACGGCCTGAACGTCACATATCCGTGCAAGCAGCAGATCATCCCGTTGCTCGACGAACTGTCCGATGACGCGCGGGCCTTGGGCGCCGTCAACACGGTGCTGCTGAAAGACGGCAAGCGCATCGGCCACAACACTGACTGGTCGGGTTTCGCGCGGGCCTTCCAGCGCGGCTTGCCGGACGTGGGGCTCGAACGCGTGGTGCAGCTTGGCGCCGGCGGCGCGGGCGCTGCGGTCGCTCATGCGGCGCTGATGATGGGCACGCAAACGCTGACGCTGTTCGATGTCGACGCCGCCCGTGCGCATATTCTTGCGGGCGAACTGCAGCAGCGCTTTCCCGCTTCAACGGTGCGGGCCGGCGAATCGCTGGCCGATACACTCGCGCATGCCAACGGCCTGATTCATGCCACACCCACCGGCATGGCCAAGCTGCCCGGCCTGCCGTTACCCGCGGAGTTGCTGCACCGCGGCCTGTGGGTAGCCGATATCGTCTACTTCCCGATCCGCACGGCCTTGCTGCAGGCAGCCGAGGCGGCTGGATGCCGCACATTGAGCGGCGGTGGCATGGCGGTGTTTCAGGCGGTCGACGCCTTCCGTATTTTTACCGGACTGGAGCCGGATGCCGAGCGGATGTTCGCGCACTTCCAGTCACTGCTGCCGCGTGAATAGACGTGTTGTATAGACGTGCTGTACAGACGTGCTGTGCAGCACATCCAGCAACGCATGGAGGAGACAGACATGACGCATCCGATTCATCCCGCCCATCCCGACCTACCGGAGCAGAGCGCACTGCCCGCTGGCGCCGCCGCAACCGGCGTGCGCCGTTCGAAGGTGCGCTACCGGATTCTCGCGCTGCTCGCGGTCGGCACGATGATCAATTATCTCGACCGCACGGTGCTCGGTATCGCAGCGCCGCAATTGACCAAGGAACTCGGCATCAACGCCGCGCTGATGGGGCTGATGTTTTCGATATTCTCCTGGAGCTATGTCGCTTCGCAGATACCGGGCGGCCTGTTTCTTGATCGCTTTGGCAGCAAGGTGACGTATTTACTATCGATGACGTTCTGGTCGCTGTTCACCCTCGCGCAAGGCCTGGTGCACGGCATTGCGCCCTTGTTCGCATTCCGGCTCGGACTGGGTGTCGCGGAGTCGCCGTGCTTTCCGACCAATAGCCGCGTCGTGGCGACCTGGTTTCCGCAAAACGAGCGAGCCATGGCGACAGGCACGTACACAGTCGGTGAATACATCGGCCTTGCGTTCTTCAGTCCGTTCCTGTTCGCGCTGATGGGCGCTTTCGGCTGGCGTTCACTGTTCTATGTGGTGGGCGCGGTGGGTCTGGTATTCGGCGTCGTCTGGTGGTTCAGCTATCGTGAACCGCGCGATCATCCGGCCGCCAACGCCGCTGAGCTCGAGTACATCGAGGCGGGCGGTGGCCTGACGCACCGCAAGAAAACGCCAGGTGAAGCGAAGCCCAAGTCGAGCGGTTTTGAGTGGAGCACCATCGGCCGGTTGCTCAAGCATCGCCAGCTCACCGGCATCTGCCTCGGTCAGTTCGCGGGCAACTCGACGCTGGTGTTCTTCCTCACGTGGTTCCCCACCTATCTGGCCACTGAACGTCACATGGGCTGGCTCAAGATCGGCTTCTTCGCGATCATGCCGTTTATCGCCGCGTCGATCGGCGTGATGTTCGGCGGCGCGTTTTCGGACTGGCTGCTGCGGCGTGGTGTCTCGCCTAACGTGGCGCGCAAGCTGCCGATCATCGCCGGCCTGCTGCTCGCTTCCACGATCATTCTCGCCAACTATGTCGAGAGCAACGTCACGGTGATCGTGATTCTGTCGGTGGCGTTTTTCGCGCAGGGAATGGCGGCGCTCGGCTGGACGCTCGTGTCTGATATCGCACCGGACGGCTTGCTCGGGGTGACGGGTGGCATCTTCAATTTCGCCGCGAACCTCGCCGGCATCATTACGCCGCTGGCGGTGGGACTGATCGTGGCGTGGACCGGCTCGTTTGTCGGCGCGCTGGTGTTCATCGGCGTGATCGCGTTGATCGGGGCGCTGTCGTATATCTTTGTCGTCGGCGATATCAAGCGGATCGTCCTGACCGATTGAGACCGCAGCCGAACGCAGTGCGGTCGACGAAACGAAGCGAGACGATACGGAAGCGAGACGATATGAAAGCGAAAAACGCCTGCGGGCCGCGAGGCCCGCAGGCGTTTCTTGTTAGCGGCATACGTATCAGGCTTCGTTACGCAGAAAGCGCAGCACGGCGTCGACGATCATCGCCCGGTGCCGCGTGCGCAGCCGTGGATGCGACGGATCGCGGCCGAAGGCGGTGCCGAACGTATGGCGATTGCCGATGCGGTGAAAACACATCGAACTGATCAGCAGGTGCAGATCGATCGCATCCACGTCGCTGCGAAACTGGCCGCTTGCAACGCCGCGCGCCAGCAGATCTTCAATGGTGTGAATTGCACTCGCATTGCTGTTCTTAAACGTCTTCAACTGCTCGACGTACTTCGCGCCGTGAATGTTTTCGATCGTGATGAGACGCACGAAGTCGCGATGGCGGTCGTGATAGTCGAAAGTGAATTCCACCAGCTTGCGCATGCCTTCAACCGGATCGAGTTCGCTGACGTGCAGATCCTGTTCGAGCGCACGAATGTCGCCGTACACTTTCTCCAGCACTGCCTGGTACAACCCTTCCTTGCTCTCGAAGTAGTAGTACAGCATGCGCTTGGTGGTGTTGGTGCGCTCGGCGATGGCATCCACGCGCGCGCCGGCCAGCCCCATGGCGGAGAACTCCTGGGTGGCGACTTCGAGGATGTTGCGCTTCGTCTCTTCCGGATCGTACTTGCGGCGGGCGTCGCCGCGCCGAGGTTCAGACGGGATGCCGCTGTGATCGGGCGCGGCGGCCTTGCTTCCCTTTTTCATTGTGTATTTCAGCGGCGATGACGGCGCATTCTAGCATGTCGGAATTGCTGTCCGCGTTGCATGGACGGCGTATCCGGCGGCATATCTGGCCGCGCATCGGGCCGCCTCACCAGACGCGTAACGTGCAGCAAAGCCGCGGGCCGGACCACACGCGTTCTGCGTCAATTCAGGAGCGCGCCCGGCGGCGCGCAGCCAGCGCATCGCGCGCCTGCATCGTCGTGTAGGTCAACTGAGCGGCGGCGAGGCCGAGCGTACCGAAGGTATGTGTCAGGCCGAACGCGGCGAAGGCCTCGGGAACCGGCCGCTCGCCGGCAATCGCTGCTGCCAGCAATTCGCCGGAAACGGTAGTGGGTGCCAAGCCGTGACCGCCGAAACCGACTGCATACCAGACGCCGTCGGCGCTCTGCCCGATTTGCGGCATCTTGTGCCGTGCGTAACTCATCAGGCCACCCCACGCGTGCTCGATTCGCACATCGTGAAGTTGCGGATAGACCTTCAGCAGATCGCGCCGCAGTAGCCGGGCAATGGCCTGCGGCTCGCGGTTCAGGATGGAGATACGTCCGCCCCACACGATGCGCGTATCGGGCAGCGGGCGATAGTAGTCGAAGGCGAAGCGGGTGTCGTAGATTGCTGCTGCGGTGTCGATCGCTTCTTTCAGACGCGCGCCTAGCGGTTCGGTGGCCATCACGTAGGTGGC
>JBEKNG010000148.1:0-9957 GCA_049523075.1 Paraburkholderia sp. | reverse complement strand
CAAGCCACTTTGAAATGAAAAAATGCCGGCGCAGGTGAATCACCGCAGCCGGCAACAGCTTCCTATGCACGCGAACCCGAGGCCGAGATTACGGGCCAGGCAACGGCGTCACGTCCAACGCGTTCATTGACCGCCAGATCGGCCCCAGGCTCAACGAGCAACGGGTGCCGGATCAACGCTCAGGCGAACAGCGCTTCGTAGTCTTCAGCAGAAAAGCCGAGCGTCTTGACGCGCCCGTTGACCACCACCACGGGCCGCTTGATGACCGAAGGCTTGTGGATCATCAGCGCGATCGCACCCGACTCCGTATCCGCAGCCGCCTTCATGTCGTCGGACAGACCGCGCCAGGTCGTGCCGCGGCGGTTCAGCAAGGCGTCGAGCTTGACGTCTTTCAGCCAGTCCTGCACGAGGGGTGCCGTGACGCCGGCCTTCTTGAAGTCATGAAACTCGAACTCGACGCCGTGTTCTTCCAGCCACACACGGGCCTTCTTCACGGTGTCGCAGTTCGGGATGCCGAAGACGACGGTCTTGTTGGCGCGTGCCATCAGTCGCCTCGCAGCAACTCGTTGAGACCGACCTTGGCGCGCGTTTTCGCGTCGACCTTCTTGACGATCACCGCGCAATACAGGCTATGCGAGCCATCCTTGGACGGCAGGTTGCCCGCGACCACCACCGAGCCAGCCGGGATGCGGCCGTACGTGACTTCGCCAGTTTCGCGGTCGTAAATCTTGGTGCTCTGACCGAGGTACACGCCCATCGAGATCACCGAGTTTTCTTCGACGATCACGCCTTCCACGACTTCCGAACGCGCGCCGATAAAGCAGTTGTCTTCGATGATGACCGGGTTGGCCTGCAGCGGCTCCAGCACGCCGCCGATGCCCACGCCGCCTGACAGGTGGACGTTCTTGCCGATCTGTGCACACGAGCCGACGGTGGCCCATGTGTCGACCATCGTGCCTTCGTCCACGTAAGCGCCGATGTTGGTGTACGACGGCATCAGCACGACATTCTTCGCGATGAACGAACCGCGGCGCGCGATGGCGGGCGGGACCACGCGGAAACCAGCGGCGGCGAAGTCTTCAGCGGTGTAGCTGGCGAACTTCGACGGCACCTTGTCGTAGAACTGCGTGTAACCGCCAGCGGGCATCGGCGCATTGTCTTCCAGACGGAACGACAGCAGCACCGCCTTCTTCAGCCATTGATTGACGACCCAGTCGCCGTCCTTCTTTTCGGCGACGCGCAATGCACCCTTGTCGAGCTGTTCGATGGCGTGCGCGACAGCGTCACGCACTTCGGCGGGGGCGGCCTTCGGTGACAGCTCTGCGCGGTTTTCCCAGGCGTTATCGATGATCTGCTGAAGTTGTTGCGACATATTCGTGAGTAGAGAAAGGGTGAGATGGAATTGAAGCCTGAAGAAGCGGGGCGGCGCGCGGACGCGCTCAGCGCTTGAGCGTCCGGCAAAAGTCGACGATCCGCTGGGCGCCCTTGGTGCATTCGTCGACATCGGCGACGAGCGCGAGGCGCACGAAATTGCGGCCGGGGTTCGTGTCGTGCGCAGTACGCGCGAGATACGAGCCCGGCAGAACCGTCACATTATAGTCGGCGTAGAGGCGCTGGGCGAACCCGGTATCCGACAGGCCCGTGCGCGACACGTCGGCCCACAGGTAGAAGGCGGCATCCGGCAGACGCACGTCGAGCACTTCGGCGAGCATCGGCGTGACGGTGGAAAACTTCTGTACGTACTTGGCGCGATTCTCGCGCACATGCGCCTCGTCGTTCCAGGCCGCGATGCTCGCAGCCTGATAGACCGTCGACAAAGCGGCGCCGTGGTATGTCCGGTATAGCAGGAACTGCTTGAGAATCGCCGCGTCGCCCGCCACGAAGCCCGAGCGCATGCCGGGCACGTTCGAGCGTTTCGACAGGCTCGAGAGCATGATCAGCCGCTCGAAATTGCGGCCGAGCTGGTGCGCCGCTTCCAGCCCGCCGAGCGGCGGCCTGGCCTCGTCGAAGTAGATTTCCGAGTAACACTCGTCGGAGGCGATCACGAAGCCATAGCGGTCGGACAGCGCGAACAGTTCGCTCCAGTCTTCGAGCGTCAGCACAGCGCCTGTCGGATTACCCGGCGAGCAGACGTAGAGGAGTTGTGTGCGCGCCCAGATATCGGCAGGAATCGCCGCATAATCGCAGGCGAAATTTCGGGCCGGATTGCTATTGACGAAATACGGCTGGGCGCCTGCCAGCAGCGCCGCACCTTCGTAGATCTGGTAGAACGGGTTCGGGCAGAGTACGATCGCGGGCTCGCCTGCTGCGTTTCGCTTCGGGTCGATCACGGTCTGCGCGAGCGCAAACAGCGCCTCGCGGGAGCCGGCGACCGGCAGCACCTGGCTGGCCGGATCGACCGGCGGCAGGTTGTAGCGCCTGGTAACCCAGTTAGCAATCGACTCGCGTAATGCCGGCGAGCCCAGCGTAGCCGGATACGCCGCCAGGCCGCCGAGCGAGGCGATCACCGCGTCGCGGATCAGCGCCGGGGTCGGATGTTTCGGCTCGCCGATGCCGAAGCTGATGTGCGGCAGGGCAGCGGGCGGCGTGACATCCTTGAAAAGCCCGCGTAGCTTTTCGAAGGGATAGGTCTGGAGGGAGTCGAGTAACGGGTTCACTTGGCGGATCGGGCCTGATCGAAGACGGGCGGAGACAGGTGACGAAGACGCGCGGCGGCGACGATCACGGCGGTACGGTGATTGAGCGGCACCAGCGGCGGACCGGTGATTATAGCGTGGCGCACGGCCTCGCGGGCTGGGCTCGCGCAGGACTGCGCGCGGTTCGGACGGTTGTGGCAGCAGCCGCGCTCCGGGTGCCTGGCGGGCAGGAGGCAGTTCGCGAGAGACGACACGCACGACACGCGCGAATGCTGGCGAGCGCTGGCAGTAGCGCGCCGCTGCAAATGGCTGGGGTCGGCCAGCACCAATTGACCAAGTGGAAGGCTACAGGCGAAGCGGCCCAAGTCAGACGGCCCGCGCAAATAGAACTGGGAGACGCAATGCAGGTGGTGGTTGAGGTGGTTGAGGTCAAAACGAGTCCTGCAGGGTGGCGGGCCGGCGCTCCTTGCCCGAGCGTGCGCTCAGGCACAGGAGCGCTGCGCTATGAATAACTGGATCCGCACGAGCTGGCCCACGCTTGCCATCATGCTGGGCGCGTCGGTGTGGGGCGTGATCTGGTATCCGCTGCGCATGCTGGCGGCGCTCGGCGTGACCGGCACGGCCGCGAGTGCGCTGACGAGCGGTGCCGGCTGTCTGTTCGTGCTGCTGGTGCGCCATCGCGCCATCCGGACGGTGCGGTGGCACTGGCTGCTGCCCGCATTGGCGCTGGCCGCAGGAGTCACGAATCTCGGCTTTGTGTGGGGTTCGATCCACGGCCAGGTCATGCGCGTCCTGTTGCTCTTCTACCTGACCCCGGCATGGACTGCGCTGTTCGCCCACTTCATCCTGCATGAACGCCTGACCTGGACCGGTGCGGCGCTCGCGGCGCTGTCGCTGGCGGGCGCCATGGCGATGCTCTGGTCGCCGCGGATCGGCTTGCCAGTGCCCGCCAACCTGGCCGAGTGGGGCGGACTGGCGGGCGGCATGGGCTTCGCCATGAGCAATGTGCTGCTCCTGAAAACGAGCCGGGACCTGCCCGAGATGAAGGCGGAAATGCGCACCGCGACGATTTTCGGCGGCGCGGCTATTTTTGGCGCCTGCGCGTCGCTGTTCGAAGCGATGCCTGCCCCACCCACCGGCGCGCATCTGGGTACCGCGGCGCTGCTGGTGGCGGGTCTTGGTTTCCTGCTGGCATCCAATAACATGCTGGTGCAATACGGCGTGGCGCGCATCCCGGCCAACCGGGCGTCGATCATCATGCTGTTCGAGATCGTGGTGACGGCGCTCTCCGCGTGGCACTTCGCTGGTGAAATGCCCGGCCCGCGCGAATGGACGGGCGGCGCGTGCATCGTGCTGGCGTCCGCGTTGTCTAGCTGGGTGCACCGGACGCGGAGCGGGCCGGACGTGAGCGGTGAGGCCGCTTACCTTCCAGCTGCTGATGCCGCTTCTGATCCTGCTCCTCAAGCCGTTTCTCGCGCAGCCCCTCAAGCCGTTTCTCACCCCGAAGGCCAGCCCCGAAACAGGCTCGGAAGCGGCTCGACGCATCAATCAGGCGCCTGAGCGCCAGAATGGCTCACGCGCGATGGTATGATTGCCCCTGCTTGCCGATGCGCGCCTTGCCGGGCGTGTGCGGCGCCCGTATCGCAGGGCTGGCATGGGTCGTTTCGCAGTAGCAGGGAACGGTTCGCGCGGCCCTTGCGGTCCACCTTTATTTTCCCTTTTCAATCAGCGATATCGCCGTGCGTCTGACCTCGATCAAACTCGCTGGCTTCAAGTCATTCGTCGATCCCACGCATTTCCAGGTTCCGGGCCAGCTTGTCGGCGTGGTCGGTCCCAATGGTTGCGGCAAGTCCAACATCATCGATGCCGTGCGCTGGGTGCTCGGCGAATCGCGCGCCTCCGAACTGCGCGGCGAGTCGATGCAGGACGTGATCTTCAACGGCTCCACTGCGCGCAAACCGGGTAGCCGCGCCAGCGTCGAACTCGTGTTCGACAACGCCGACGGCCGCGCCGCCGGACAGTGGGGGCAGTATGCCGAAATCGCCGTCAAGCGCGTGCTGACGCGCGACGGCACCTCGAGCTACTACATCAACAACCTGCCGGCGCGCCGCCGCGACATTCAGGACATCTTCCTCGGCACCGGCCTCGGGCCGCGTGCGTACGCCATCATCGGACAGGGCATGATTGCCCGCCTGATCGAGGCGAAACCGGAAGAGCTGCGCGTGTTTCTCGAAGAAGCGGCGGGGGTGTCGAAGTATAAAGAGCGCCGCCGCGAGACCGAGAGCCGCCTGCACGACACGCGCGAGAACCTGACGCGGGTTGAAGACATCGTCCGCGAACTCGGCACGAACCTGGAAAAGCTCGAAGGCCAGGCCGTCGTCGCGACGAAGTTCAAGGAACTGCAAGCCGACGGCGAAATGAAGCAGCGCCTGCTGTGGCTGTTGCGCAAGAACGAAGCCGGCGGCGAGCAGGAGCGCCAGCAACGCGCCATCGAGCAGGCGCAGACCGACCTCGAAGCCCACACCGCCAAGCTGCGCGAAGTCGAAGCTCAACTGGAAACGCTGCGGGTGGCACACTACTCGGCGAGCGACGCGATGCAGGGCGCGCAAGGCGCGCTCTATGAAGCGAACGCCGAAGTCAGTCGCCTTGAGGCCGAGATCAAGTTCATCGTCGAGTCACGCAACCGCGTGCAAGCGCAGATTGCCGCGCTCACCGCGCAGCGCGAGCAGTGGCTCTCGCAAGCCCAGAAGGCTCAGGGCGACCTCGAAGACGCTGAAGAACAACTGGCAGTGGCGGAAGAAAAAGCCGCCCTCGCCGAAGACGAAGCCGCAGCGAAGCACGATGCCATGCCGGCGCTCGAAGCGCGCTGGCGCGATGCGCAGACGCAGTTGAACGAAGAGCGCGGCGGCATTGCTCAGACCGAGCAGGCGCTCAAGCTCGAAGCGGCCCATCAGCGCAACGCCGATCAGCAACTGCAGCAGTTGCAGCAGCGTCATGAGCGCCTGAAGTCGGAAGCGGGCGGTCTCGACGCGCCCGACGAAGCCCAGCTCGAAGAGTTGCGCATGCAGTTGGCCGAGCACGAAGAGATTCTGCATGACGCGCAGTCGCGGCTTGCCGACGCCCAGGAAACGCTGCCGCGTCTCGATGGCGAACGGCGCAGCGCGCAGGAACGCGTGCAGACGGAAACGGCGCAGATTCATCAGCTCGACGCGCGCCTCGCCGCCCTCAAGCAACTGCAGGAAAACGTCCAGACCGAAGGCAAGATCCAGCCCTGGCTGGAGAAGCACGAGCTGAACAGCCTGCCGCGTCTGTGGAAGAAGCTGCACGTCGAAGCCGGTTGGGAAACCGCCCTCGAAGCCGTGCTGCGCGAGCGGCTCGCGGCGCTGGAAGTATCGAATCTCGATTGGGTCAAGGCGTTCGCGACCGACGCGCCGCCTGCGAAGCTCGCGTTCTACGCGCCACCGCTGGCCGGTGCGCCGGTGGCGAGTGCGGCCACGCTGCGCCCGCTGCTGTCGTTGGTACGCATCGACGACGCGGGTCTGCGTGCGGTGCTGAACGACTGGCTCGGCCTGGCCTTTGTGGCTGACGATCTGGCCCAGGCGCTGGCGATGCGCTCGCAGCTGCCGGATGGCGGTTCGTTTGTCGTCAAGGCGGGCCACGTGGTGACGCGAGTTGGCGTGCAGCTGTATGCCGCCGATTCGGAGCAGGCCGGTATGCTCGCCCGCCAGCAGGAAATCGAGAACCTGACGCGTCAGGTGCGCGCCCAGGCACTGCTCTCGGATGAAGCGAAGTCGGCGGCGATTCGCGCCGAGGCCGCTCACACGCAGGCCTCGCAGACGTTGGCGGACGTGCGCCAGCAGGCCGAGCGCGCGACCCAGCGCGTGCACGCGTTGCAGATGGATGTGCTCAAGCTCACCCAGGCGCACGAGCGCTACATGCAGCGCAGCACCCAGATCCGCGAAGAACTCGGGGAGATCACCGGCCAGATCGACGAGCAGCGTGCGTTGCGCGGCGAGTCGGAGGCTAACTTCGAGCGTCACGATGCGGAGCTGGCTGAGTTGCAGGCGCGTTTCGAAGATAACCAGTTGTCCTTCGAAGCCCTCGATGAAGAACTAACCACCGCGCGTGCGCAGTCGCGCGATCTCGACCGGGCCGCCACCGATGCACGTTTTGCCGCGCGCAACATGGCGAACCGCATCGATGAGTTGAAACGCAGCATCCAGGTCGCGCACGAGCAGAGCGAGCGCGTCGCGGCCTCGCTGGAAGATGCGCGCGCCGAGCTTGAAACGATCAACGAGCAGACGGCGCATACCGGCTTGCAGGGCGCACTCGAAATTCGCGCAGTCAAGGAAGAGGCGCTGCATGCCGCGCGTCTCGAACTGGATGACCTGACGGCCAAGCTGCGTGCCGCTGATGAGACGCGTCTGACCGCGGAGCGCGCGCTGCAGCCCCTGCGCGACCGCATCACCGAACTGCAACTGAAGGAACAGGCTGCCCGCCTCAACGGGGAACAGTTCATCGAGCAGCTCGCCGCAGCGGGTGTCGACGAGGCTGAATTGCAGGCCAAGCTGACGCCGGACATGAAGCCGTCGTACCTGCAAGGCGAAGTCACGCGGCTGAACAACGCCATCGCCGCGCTGGGGCCGGTCAACATGGCCGCGCTCGACGAACTGAAGGCCGCCACCGAGCGCAAGAGTTTCCTCGATGCGCAGTCGGCTGATCTGAACAGCGCGATCGAAACGCTGGAAGACGCGATCCATAAGATCGACCAGGAAACCCGCACGCTGCTGCAGGGCACCTTCGATCAGGTGAACCAGCATTTCGGCGAACTGTTCCCGCGTCTGTTCGGTGGTGGTCAGGCGAAGCTGATCATGACCGGCGACGAAATTCTTGACGCCGGCGTGCAGGTGATGGCGCAACCACCGGGCAAGAAAAACTCGACGATTCACCTGCTGTCGGGCGGCGAGAAAGCGCTGACCGCGACCGCGCTGGTGTTCGCGATGTTCCAGCTAAATCCTGCGCCGTTCTGTCTGCTCGACGAAGTGGACGCGCCGCTCGACGATGCCAACACGGAGCGCTTTGCCAATCTCGTGCGCGCGATGTCGGACAAGACCCAGTTCCTGTTCATTTCGCACAACAAGATCGCGATGGAAATGGCCCAGCAACTGATCGGCGTGACGATGCAGGAGCAGGGCGTGTCGCGGATCGTCGCGGTCGACATGGAAAGCGCCGCGGGTTTCGCCCAGAATATCGTTTGAGTTCGGACGGCGCCGGCTTGGCCCCAGCTGCGGCTTCTTTGCCGCGCGGCGCGGGCATAGGCGCCGCGCAAACAGAAGAATTGCTGATGGAGCATGCATGGACGAGTTGACACTCGGTTTGATCGGCGCGGGTGCCGTGGTGGTCGGGGGGGTGGTGGTGTACAACGCATGGCAAGGCGCGAAGGTGCGCCGCCGGATGCCGCGGCCGATGCCGGCCGATACCGCCGAGGCCTTTGCGCGGGACGATCAGGAAGAACAAAGTCCGTTCATCGAACCGGCCAGACCCACTCAGCGGCGCGAGCCCGTGTCGGATGACGCGAGCGATTCGGGGCCGCGCCTCGAGCCCACGTTCGGCACGGCAGCGCCGGCCGACACGCCCGCCGACATCCAGGCGGAAACGACCACGCCGAACGGCTTCCCCGAGCCGGAAGGCGAGCCCGCAACCGGCGTCGACGAACCGGCCGAGCCGATCCTGCCCGCTGCGACGACGATTTCTTCCGCGCCGCCAGCCATCGTGGATCGCCGGATTGATTGCATCGTGCCGCTTCGCCTCGCTGGCCCGCTGGCGGGCGACAAGGTGGTCCCGCTTGCGCAGCGCCTGCGCCGCGCGGGCAGCAAGCCGGTTCACATCGAAGGCAAGCCGGAAGGTGGCGGCGCCTGGGAGTTGCTGCAAAACGGCGTGCGCTACGAAGAATTGCGCGCCGCAGCGCAACTGGCCAACCGCAGTGGCCCGCTCAACGAACTGGAGTTCTCCGAATTCGTGACCGGCGTGCAGCAGTTCGCCGATGCGATCGACGCAGCGCCCGAGTTCCCCGACATGATGGAAACGGTGGCGATGGCGCGCGAACTGGACGGGTTCGCCGCCCAGTGCGACGCGCAACTGTCGATCAACGTGCTGTCCGACGGCGCACCGTGGTCGGCGAATTACGTGCAGGCGGTGGCCTCGCAGGACGGTCTGCTGCTCTCGCGCGACGGCACCCGTTTCGTCAAGCTCGACGCGAGGCAGAGCCCGGTGTTCATGCTGCAGTTCGGCGACACCAACTTCCTGCGCGACGACCTCACGTACAAGGGCGGCCAGATGATTACTCTGGTGCTCGACGTGCCGGTGGCCGACGAAGACATCTTGCCGTTCCGTTTGATGTGCGATTACGCGAAGTCCCTGTCTGAGCGGATTGGCGGTCGTGTCGTGGACGATGGCCGCCGTCCGCTGCCGGAGACCGCGCTGCTGGCGATCGAAAAGCAACTGATGACCTTGTACGCCAAACTTGAGCAGGCGGGCATTCCAGCAGGCTCGCCGGCCACACGCCGTTTGTTCAGCCAGTAAGCTTTTGTTGCGCGACGCGTGTCTCGCCGCTTGATGTAGCGGTGCAGGGCGCGTTGCGGATCCGCTGTGGAATCGTCTTCGGGTCGCTGCTGCGCAATGACGACATCCTGGTTGGATGCTGGGCTGCTGCGCCGCCTTTTCGTGCACGCAGCTCAATCTACCTCCTTCGGCCAGTCCGCGCCGTTGATCCACGCCTTGAGCGCGGCCACCACCGCTTCATCCTGACCATAAAAGCCGTGATGCCCCGTTGCCTCGCATGGGTTGCCGCGCGCGCTTCTGCCGCTTACCGCGATCAGATCGTGGCCGTCGTCCGCGATCCGTTTCGCGGCGCTAAATGAACATAGAAAGCAACCATCGTCGACGTGATGAACGAAGAGCTGCCGTGCGTGGGTCTCGCCGTAGTTGAAGCCGATTAACGGCACCGCCTGGCCACGTGCCGGACTGCTTAACGTCGATGTGTGGATCACGGCATCCCAGGTATCCGGCAGAGCGCGCCCCAGGAACGCCGGGGAAATCGTCCCGCGGCTCGTGCCGACGAGCACCAGCTTGGCCGCAGGGAAGCGGGTACGCAAGTCGGCCGCGACCCGGGCCACGTCTTGCGCGTGGCGCGGTGACGCTCGGTACGCGTCCGAGTAGCCGCCGGGCTGCTCAGACGGTGCATCGACCAGCGCGGTGGCAAAACGGTCGTCGACGAGCAGGGTGCGGGCCCGTACGAGAAAATTGTTTTTCAGCCGCAGGT
>JBEKNG010000147.1:0-9965 GCA_049523075.1 Paraburkholderia sp. | reverse complement strand
CGCGGCGGCCTGGAGCAGGCCACCTATACGTGGGGCAACAAGTTCGCGCCGGACGGCAAGCAGATGGCCAACGTCTGGCAAGGCCAGCAGGCGCAGCCCTTCCCGGTGATCAGCGCAAAGGCGGGCGGTGCGCTCGGGACGAGCCCGGTGGGCAGCTTTCCGGCCAACGGCTATGGCTTGTCCGATATGACCGGCAACGCGTGGCAATGGACGGCCGACTGGTACCGTGCCGACCAGTTCAGACGCGAGGCTGCGAATGACACGAGCGTCATCGACAACCCGGGCGGCCCCACCGCATCCTGGGACCCGGCCGATCCGGGGGTGCCGGTCGATGCGCCCAAGCGCGTGACGCGCGGCGGTTCGTTCCTGTGCAACGAGGCTTATTGCCTCAGCTACCGGCCAAGCGCGCGGCGCGGCACCGATCCGTACAACAGCATGTCGCATCTCGGCTTCAGGCTGGTGATGGATGAGGACACCTGGAAGAACCATCCCGAGGCGCAGCAAGCGGCCAATCGGGCGGCCTCTCCGGGTGGATGAAAAGGGGCATGGATTGCCTTACCGGGTCCTGATCCAGAGGCTTCTCCCGTTCCGGGCAGCGCAGCACGCCACGCACAAGGACATTAGATGCAGCAGGCCTATAGCCGTCGTCGCTGGTTACGCCACACGCTGGGCTTCGTTGGCGCAGCGCTCGTTGCACTGACGTTATGCGGTTGCGCGAGCCATGGCGGCGACGCATCGACTACGCAGCCAGGCTCGACCGCTACGGCCACGGCACTGCCCTCCTGGCGCGACGGCGCGGCTCGCCAGGCAATCCTGAAGTTCGTCGCCGATGTCACCCACGAGGGCGCGCCAACTTTTGTGCCTCCCGCAGACCGTATTGCGGTCTTCGACAACGACGGCACCTTGTGGAGCGAGCAGCCGCTGTACTTCCAGTTCATTTTTATGCTCGATCAGGTGAAGGCCGCAGCGCCGAGCCATCCGGAATGGAAAAACAATCCAGCCTTCAAGGCACTGATGGCGCACGACTATGCGGCACTCGCAAGTCAGCAAAAGCCATTGCTGGAACTGGTGGCGGTAGCCAATAGCGGCATGACCATCGACGCCTACGATCAGACCATCCGCGACTGGCTCGCCAAAGCGCGGCACCCGAAATTTAACCGACCGTATACCGATCTGGTGTATCAGCCACAACTCGAATTGCTGGCCTATCTGCGCGCCAACGGCTTCAAGACCTTCATCGTCTCGGGCGGCACGATCGAATTCATGAGGCCGTGGGCAGAGAAGGCGTATGGCATTCCACCCGAGCAGGTGATCGGCTCGAGTCAGGAAGTCAAATACGAACTGCGCGACGGCCAGCCAGTGCTGGTGCGCCTGCCCAAGGTCGACTTTGTCGATGACGGTCCGGGCAAACCCGTCGGCATTTATCGCAACATCGGGCGGCGCCCTATTCTCGCCTTCGGCAATTCCGACGGCGATCTGCAGATGCTGCAGTACACAGCTGGCGGCAGTGGCGAATATCTCGCGCTTCTAGTCCACCACGACGACGCCGTGCGCGAGTTCGCCTACGACCGTCAATCGAAGATCGGCAAGCTCGATAAGGCGTGGGACGAGGCTGTTGCGCGGCACTGGGTTGTGGTGAGTATGAAAGACGACTGGAAAGCCATTTATCCGGTACCGAAACAGTTAGTAGTGCTTCGGAGATCTGGAGCAACGAAGAACCAGCGGCGCGGCTTGTAACGCCCGCCGCCATGCAACCCGCAACGCCTGAGCGAGGCGACGGGCAGACTGGAAGCCACTCCATTGGAGCGAAACGATGAGACTGTTCCTGCGAAAGAGGTGCTACGCCGCTGGGGTGTCGCTATTAGCGATTGCGGCGGTCTGCATGTTAGTCCTGACCCCGCCCACCGACGCGGCCGCACAGACACCGCCGGCCAACCCCGCGGCGCCGCCTGCATCCCAGCCTGCCGCGAAGAATTCGGCCAAGCCGAACATCCTCGTGATCTTCGGCGACGACATCGGGCAGTCGAACATCAGCGCGTACACGCACGGCTTGATGGGTTACTCGACGCCCAACATCGACCGCATCGCCAGCGAAGGCATGATGTTCACCGACTACTATGCGGAGAATAGTTGCACGGCGGGACGCTCATCGTTCATCACCGGCCAGGTGCCGTTACGCACGGGACTGTCCAAGGTCGGTGCGCCGGGCGCGCCAGTCGGGCTGCAAAAGGGCGACATCACGATTGCGCAGGCGCTCAAGTCGCTTGGCTACGCCACTGGACAATTCGGTAAGAATCACCTGGGCGACAGGAACGAGTATCTGCCGACCAATCACGGCTTCGACGAGTTCTATGGCAACCTTTATCACCTGAATGCAGAAGAAGAACCCGAGCGTCCGTACTGGCCGAAGGACAAGAATGACCCATACGTGAAGAACTTTTCGCCGCGCGGTGTGATCCATAGCACCGCGGATGGGAAGGTCGAGGATACCGGGCCGCTCACGTCCAAACGCATGGAGACGATCGACGACGATACCGGCCAGCACGCGGCGGACTTCATTACCAAGCAGGCCAAGTCCGGCACGCCCTTCTTCGTGTGGATGAACTTCACACGCATGCACGTATTCACTCATGTGCGGCCTGAATTCAGGGGCAAGAGCGGCATGCCCGGCAACGAATACGCCGATGGCATGTGGGAGCACGACCAGGATGTCGGCAAGCTGCTGAAGCTGCTCGATGACCTGAAGATCGCCAACAACACGATCGTCGTCTACACCACAGACAACGGGCCGAACATGTTCAGTTGGCCCGACGCTGCCATGACGCCGTTCCGCAGCGAGAAGGATTCGAACTGGGAAGGTGCGTTCCGCGTCCCGGCGATGGTGCGCTGGCCGGGTCACATCAAGCCAGGCTCGATCTCCAACCAGATGATGTCCGGACTCGACTGGTTCCCGACGCTACTCGACGCCGCTGGCGACGCCGGCGTGAAGGACAGACTGCTCAAGGGCTGGGCGCCCAAAACAGGCGGCACCAACTTCAAGGTGCACCTCGACGGTTACGACCAGTTGCCTTTCCTGACCGGTAAAACGACCAAGGACCCGCGCACCGAGTTCTATTACTTCGATGACGATGGGGATCTGGTTGCGATGCGCTGGGATCAGGATGGCATGGCGTGGAAAGCCGTGTTCTGCGAGCAGCGCGCGCAAGGGAACCTCAACATCTGGCAAGACCCGCTGGTGTGTTTAAGACTGCCGAAGATTTTCAACCTACGCATGGACCCTTACGAGCGAGCGGATATTACCTCTGACCAGTACAACGACTGGCTGACGAAAAACGTCTATTTGACCGCCATCGCGACGATGAAAGCAACGGTCTTCCTGCAGTCGTTCGTCTCGTATCCGCCGAGTCAGCGGCCGGCGAGCTTTAGCGTTGACGGCGTACGCAAACAGGTCGACAAGAAGATCGACGAGTCGTTCAAGAAGCGCGGGCTTGAATAGGCCGTCCATCAGCCGCGCCTGCCGGGTATCTGCCGGCGGGCGTCGCTTTAAGCCGCTTTAACTTCGATCAATATTCATGACCGACATCCTCGCGCCTCATGCCAAGACCTCGCGCCGTGAGCGGCGCGAACAGGAACGCACGCTGCGTCGTGCAGCACCTCGCGAGCATGCACAATTCGATGACATCCCCTCGACGCTCGCCATCGCCTGGCCGGCCCTGCTGCTGTTTGCGTCGGGGGCGGCTGCGCTGATCTATCAGGTGCTATGGATCAAGCAGCTCTCGCTCGTGGTAGGCGTGGAAGTGCAGGCGGTGACGATCGGCGTCAGCGCTTTTTTTGCCGGCCTTGCTGTGGGCGGCTGGCTATTTGGCAGGCTGGCCGACCGTAGCGCCCATCCACTTCGCCTGTATGCCGGTCTGGAAGCCGCCACCCTGGTATTGGCGTTAGCCGGCACACTGGGGCTGTCTCGTGCGGCCGCGCCGTTCGCCGCGCTGCAGGATCAGATCGGTTCGCTCGCGTGGGCGCTGCCTTTCGCGCTGGTCGGCTTGCCCGCTATCCTGATGGGTGGCACGCTGCCGGTGCTGATGCGAGCCCTCTCACCGCAGACGTACCATGTCAGTCGTGCGGGCGCACGACTATATGCTGCCAATACGGCCGGTGCGATTGCAGGCACACTGGCCACCTCCTTCCTCCTGATTCCCACGCTTGGCATACAAGGCAGCGCGTACGCCGCCGCCACGCTGAATGCGGCGGCCGCGCTGCTGGCTTTTATCCTCACTCGGGCCGGGAGTGCTCGCGTGAGCGCCCCCGCACCTTCCGTCGACATTGCCGCTGGCCCAGCCGCAGCGCCAGTGCGCCGCACCCGGCTGGCGCTCGTCATCTACGCCATCGCCGGGGGGATTGCGTTGGGCTACGAAGTGGTCTGGTCGCAGACGATCGTGCAATTCATCAGCACCCGCAGCTTCGCCTTCTCCGTCGTGCTGGCCACCTATTTACTCGGGCTGGCGCTCGGCAGCGCACTGGTGTCCCGACGAGTCGAGCGGGTGCGCGATCCTTGGGGCGCGTTTGCGCTGCTGATCGCGGCCGCCGGACTCGTGGCGCTGCTGGAGATTGCCGTTCTAGGGCGCTGGCTGCCTCAATGGCAGTCCCAGGCATCGCAAGCGATTCTGGATGCGACCGGCAGCCTGCTTGCCGCCATGTGCGCCCGCTTCGCGGTCGCGAGCCTATGTATCGTCTTCGTGCCGACGTTATTGCTGGGCGCGGCATTTCCGTTCGCGCTGCGTCTGAGCGTGAGCGGGGAACATCTGGGACGCGATGTTGGAGCAGTAGTCGCGTTGAATACTGCGGGCGGCATTGCCGGAACGCTGCTCGCCGGATTCGCACTGGTGCCTGGACTCGGTCTCGTTCATACGCTCGCTGCGCTCGCGATTGCGGCATGCGCGCTTGGCCTGCTAGCTGTCTTACGCGGGCAGGCAGTGCAGCGACTCGCCCGATTCGGCGTGCCAGTTCTCGCGGTGCTCTCCGTGGCCGTCGCCATCCTCACGCCGTCGGACCGGCTCGCGACACTACTGGCCCACGCACACGGTGGCAAGCTTGGCTTTTACGAGGAAAGCGCAGGTGGCACCGTTGCGGTCGTCGAGCAGAGCTCGGGCGAAAACCACTTCAAGCGCCTGTATATCCAGGGCGTGTCGAACTCCGGCGACGCCATGACCTCGCTGCGCTACATGCGTCTGCAGACGCTGCTGCCACTGCTCATTCACCGCGACCCACCGCGTTCGGCGCTCGTGATTGGCCTGGGCACCGGCATCACCAGCGGCGCGTTGTTGACCTGGCCCGGGCTCCAGCGGCGCGTCGTCGCCGAATTGCTGCCTGCTGTCGTGCGCGCCTCGCCGCAGTTTAAAGGCAACTACGGCGTGAGCACCGATTCACGCGTGGAGATCCGCGTGCGCGACGGACGTCACGAGCTGATCCGCAGTACAGATCGCTATGATCTGATCACTCTGGAGCCGCCTCCTCCTTCGGCAGCCGGCGTAGTCAATCTGTACTCGTCCGACTTCTACCGGCTCGCGGTTTCGCGTCTGGAATCCGGCGGACTGGTTGCCCAGTGGTTACCGCTCGCAACACAAAATGAAGAGGACACGCGCTCGTTGATCAAGAGTTTCGTCGAGGCATTTCCGTATGCGACGCTGTGGACCACCGAGTTGCACGAGATGATGCTAGTGGGTTCGATGCAACCGATCGAACTCGATGTGCCACGCATCCGCGCGCGCTTCGAACAGCCGGGGGTCGCCAAGGCGTTACGTGAGGTCGGTATCGCATCGCCAGCCGCGCTGCTCGCCACGTGGGTCACCGACCGCGCCGGTCTGGAGTATTACGCTGCGGATGCCCAGCCCGTGACCGATGACCACCCTCGCATCGAGTACGCGAACTGGGTGCGCGACAACGAGTTTCCCGGGGTACTGAGCCGATTGCTGGCACTGCGCAGTGAGCCGCCCTTGACCGGCACAGACAACGATTTCCTCGCCGCTATGAAAACCGGGCGCATCACACTCCAGACGTTCTACAGCGCCGCGCTCGATGCGTACCGAGGCGACCGTGATGCATGGCAGGACGACATCGGTAACGTCATGCGGGCCGATGCAGACAATCCCTACTACAGATGGTTTGTCGGAACAGCTGGCTAAACGGAGCTGGAAGTCGCCCGTTGGCGCATCACGGCGTTGGGTTCTCGACGGAGGCCAGCAAGAACCGGCTGTCGGGCTCGAACACCTTCATGGCTACCGCGACGATCGCTTTCTGACACCGATTCGCTAGCGTCATCCGGGCTCACTTCGCCGCCAGTACCTTTGCGTGCATGTCCAGCGTCAGCGCTTCGATCCTCTCGCCCAATTGCCGCGTAAGCTCAGTGAGTTCGGTGTTCTGCTTTAACAGCACGGTCATCTGCGCGGTGTGCTCGGCCATTTGCAGCTGCCGCTCTTCGGCGGACTTCGCGATCTCCTCGCGATGACGTGCGTCCGCGTCGGTGAGTGCTTTGTCACGATCGGCCTGGCGCGTCTGCGCTAGCAGGATCAACGGCGCCGCGTACGCGGCCTGCAAACTGAACGCGAGATTCAACAGAATGAATGGATAGACGTCGAATTTCGTCAGGCCCGCCACGTTGACAATGATCCAGATCGCGACGACTAGCGTCTGCCCGACAAGAAACGTCGGCGTGCCGAAGAAGCGCGCGAATGCTTCGGCTTTAAGCGCAAACCAGCTATCTCCGAAGGTCGACGTCACATGATTGTAAGGAAGATGGAACCGCAGATGAGGCCAGCGCTCGTGACTGGAAGGTGACTTGTCGGCTTTGACTTGATCGAATGGCGTCATGGCAATGAATTCGCTCCGGATGGGTAACGTGTCAATTTACACGAGCGATACCGCATGCGCGAGATTGCGTCCCATTCCTTCGGACAGGTTTCTTTTCGCGCACTCCCTCATATTTATTACAAGTCCTGACAGCGCCCCATTCCCACCACACTGATAACGATCGTTTGATTTGTTATTAGCTCGCACGCGGGTTTCCCCCTAGACTCGTCGATCCACTCCGTACCCGAGTTCCGCAGGTTCCTCATTTTTGTTATTCCAGAGGCTTCATGTCTGCTCCAGTTATCTCGCGCGCCGGATGGTCTCGGCGCCGCGCTACCGTCTTCATGTGCACAGCGCTGGTTGGCGCCGCAAGCCTGTTGCAGGCTCTGCCGTCCGCAGCCGCAACGCTCGACCAGATCAAACAGCGCGGTTTTCTGAATGTCGTCACCGAGGATGATTTTCGTCCGTTCGAGTTTGTTCAGGATGGAAAGCCGACGGGCTTCGACAATGAACTGGTCGCCAAGCTTAAGGCGCGCGGCCCTCTCGACGTTCACCAGCAGATCATTCCGTTCACGGGGCTGCTCGCTGGCGTAGTAAGCGGCAAATACGATGTCGCGACGACCGGTTTGCTGATCACCAAGGAACGCCAGCAGTCGCTTGACTTCACCACACCGATCGCCGAGGCGACGATCTACTACGTCAAGCGCAAGGGCGACAAGCGGATCAACAAGGTGGCGGATCTGAACGGCCTCACGATCGGCGTCCAGGCCGGTAGCGCGATGTATCAACGCCTGCCCGAGCTTGAAAAATTGCTGGCAGCATCGGGCGGCAAGATCGGCAAGATCGTGCAATACACCTCGTACCCCGAGGCCTATCAGGATCTTGCGTTGGGCCGCACAGACTATGTGGTCAACAATATTGTCGGGTTGAACACGCTAATCAAGGAAAAGGGCGACATCTTCGAAATCGGGCAGCCCGTATCGAGCAAGACCTATGTCGCGTGGGGCGTCGCGAAAGGCAACGTTACCCTGCTCAACTATCTGAACGACTTCCTGGCCGAAGAACGCAAGAACGGCGACATCGCGAAGCTCCAGCAAAAGTGGTTCGGAACCACCTTCCCTGACCCTCCCGCGCATTTCGTTTCCGAGTATTGACCTTCGAGTAGTGGAAATTTTCGGAATCAAGCCGCTTCTCGCTGGAGCGGTTACCACCCTCTGGCTTGCGGTACTGGCGATCGTGGTCGGAACGGTGCTCGGGCTGGCGCTTGGAATTCTTCGCTGGCTCAGGCTGCCCGGGCTCGGTCGCATGCTTGCGATCTATATCAGCGTGGTACGGGCAACGCCGCTGCTGACGCTCGCGCTGGTGATATTTTTTCTCGTTCCAGCCGCCACCGGCTATGACATGCCCGCGACGCTAGCGGCGGTCATCGCGATGTCCGTCAATACCTCCGCTTTCAATTGCGAAATCTGGCGCGCAGGGTTGGAGGATTTCCCGCGTGAGCAACTCGAGGCCGCTCGCGCAGCCGGCATGCGCCGCGGCCTGCTGTTGCGCCGGATCGTGTTGCCGCAGGTCGCACGCAGCAACCTGCCGCCGCTCGTCAATGAAATGACCGTGCTGATCAAGAACAGCCCTGCGATTTCGGTGATCGGCATCGTAGACCTGACGCGCTGCACGCCGTTCCTGCTGCTGGTCTATCTGCTCTATTACGGGCTGCCTTCTTTCGGCATCCGGCTCGACAACGAGCCGGCAGGTTTTGTCGCGTTGTTGCTCTATAACACCGCCTATATCGCGGAGATACTGCGCTCGGGCTGGGCAAACCGCCCGCACGAGGAGATCGAAGCGAGCTATGCGTTCGGCTTTCATGGCTTCCAGCTGATCCGGCGGTTGATCCTGCCGCCCGTGTTCTATTCGACCGCCCCCATGCTAGGCAATCAGTTCATCCAGATCATCAAGGACAGTTCCTTACGATCATTGCAGTTCCCGAACTGACCTATGCAGCGAACAATATCCAGTCGAACTACTATATCCCCTTCGCGGCATTCATCGCGGCCGTGCTGCTGTACTGGGCGTTGTGTTCGACCATCGAATTCGTCGTGTCAGCAGTGCGCCGCGTCTCGGAGCAATATCAATGAGCCTGTCTGCGCGCGCGGCTTCCTCGGCCACGCCGATTGCCGCGGCCACGCCGGAAACGGTACTCCAACTGAGTGGCGTGACCAAGCGGTTTAACGGGCACACCGTCCTCGATTCCGTCAATCTGAATGTGACGGCGGGCGAAACCGTCTGCCTGCTCGGCCCCTCGGGATCGGGAAAGTCGACGCTGCTGCGCTGTATAAACTGGCTCGAAGCACCCGACGAAGGCTCCGTACGACTGCTTGGCCAGCGCGTCGGCGTGCGGGCGGACGGGCGCCGGATGTCGGATCGGGAACTTGCGTCGATACGTACGCAGCCGGACGCTTTTTTCTCGAATCCGCAAAGCGAGCGCGCGCGCAGCTTTCTAGCCAATTACACAACACGACTTCCATTCCTCCATGAGCACCCAGAAATCATCGAGCCCTCCTCCTGAGGCAAACGCCAGCGCCAATCGTCTTGCCGTGGAACGCATCGCCGCAACCGAGCCTGTGTTGGCCGGATGCGAGCGCGCGTCATGCGCGCTAGGCCTCGCCGACGGCGAACTCGGCCACGCGGGCCCACCGTTCGCCTCCACCGCGGAGATTCCCCCACCCGTCCTCAATGCGCTGATCGGCGCGGCACTTCACGAGCGCTGGGCGGGCACGCGAGAGGCCGCACGCAGCTTGATCGAGCGCGGCGAAATCCGGCTGCGGCCGAATCACGATCTCGGCACCGTATCGCCGATGACCGGAGTCGTGCGGCCGGGCCAGACCGTGATGCGGATCGAAAACCGCGCCGGCGAGGGTGTCACGTATGCGACGCTCGCGGAAGCAGGACGCCTCGTATTGCGCTTCGGCTTTTACGACGAAAAGGTTGCGGCCGGCCTCGAGCATCTTGATCGCGTCGTCGGGCCGGCCATCGAAAGGGCGCTGCCGGCGGGCGGCTTGCCTCTGCTGCCCTTGATCGCCGACGGTGTAGCGCTTGGCGACGATGTTCATCAGCGCAATGTCGGC
>JBEKNG010000146.1:0-10017 GCA_049523075.1 Paraburkholderia sp. | reverse complement strand
GTCCCTACGCCCGCGAGCGCTCCGGCCCCGTCCGGCGCTTCGGAATCCGACTCGCAACATGCGCAATTTGTCGACTGGATGCGTTCGGTTGCCCCCTATATTCACGCGTTCCGCAACAAGACGTTCGTCGTCGGGTTCGGCGGCGAAGTGGTGCATCAGGGGTTGCTTAACGCGCTGGTGTCCGACATCGCGCTGTTGCAGGCCATGGGTATCCAGATCGTGCTCGTGCACGGCTCACGGCCGCAGGTCGAAGAGCAGATGAGCCTGCACGGCGTGGAGTCCGAGTTTTCGCACGGCATGCGCATTACCGATGCGCGCGCGCTCGAATCCGCGAAAGAAGCGGCGGGCGAAGTGCGTCTGGACATCGAGGCGGCCATCAGCCAGGGCTTGCCGAACACGCCAATGGCACACGCGCACATCAGCGTGGTGTCCGGCAACTTCGTGACAGCGCGGCCGGTCGGCATTCTGGACGGGGTCGACTTCGCCCACACGGGCGTGGTGCGCAAGATCGACGCGGATTCGATCCGCCATTCGCTCGCGAGCCGCAAGCTCGTGCTGCTCTCGCCGCTCGGCTTCTCGCCCACCGGCGAAGCGTTCAACCTGGCCATGGAAGACGTCGCCTCAGCGGCCGCCATCGCGCTGCGCGCCGACAAGATTGTGTTCCTGACCGAAACGCCGGGTCTGATGCAGGAGGGCGAAGACGGTCCCGAACTGATGCGCGAACTCTCGCTCGACGACGCGTACAAGCTGCATGAAAGCGGCGAAGTCACCGGCGACGCCGGTTTCTATCTGAAGCACTCGATCCGCGCCTGCCGCGGCGGCGTGGCGCGGGCGCACATCATCCCCTACGCGCTCGACGGCAGCCTGCTGCTCGAGTTGTTCCTGCACGATGGCGTGGGCACGATGATCTCGTACGAGAATCTCGAAAGCCTGCGCGAAGCGACGCCGGACGACGTCGGCGGCATTCTGGCGCTAATCGAGCCGCTCGAAACGGACGGCACCCTCGTGCGGCGCGGCCGCCACCAGATCGAGCGCGACATCGACCATTTCTCGGTGATTGAGCACGATGGCGTGCTGTTCGGCTGCGCGGCGCTCTATCCGTACACCCAGGAACGCATCGGCGAAATGGCGTGCCTCACGGTCGCGCCCGAAGCGCAAGGCACCGGCGACGGCGAGCGGCTTCTGAAGCGCATCGAGCAACGCGCCCGGGCCCGCGGCCTCACGCGCATTTTCGTGCTGACAACGCGCACTGAACACTGGTTCCTGAAACGCGGCTTTGTGAAGGTTACGGTCGACGACCTGCCGGAAGATCGCCGCCGCCTCTACAACTGGCAGCGCAAGTCGCTCGTGCTGATGAAACAGCTCTGAGCGGCCCCATATAACGCGACTGCCCTATAACGCAACAGCCCCACATCGATTTACAGGAGAAGCACAGCATGGCTCGTACGGTTCAATGCGCGAAGCTCGGCAAGGAAGCCGAAGGCCTCGATTTCCCGCCGCTGCCGGGCGAACTCGGCAAGCGGATCTACGAAAGCATTTCGAAGGAAGCCTGGCAGGCGTGGCTCAAGCAGCAAACCATGCTGATCAATGAAAACCGCCTGAATATGGCCGATCCGCGTGCACGCCAGTATCTGATGAAGCAAACCGAGAAGTTCTTCTTCGGTGAAGGCGCCGACCAGGCTTCGGGTTATGTGCCGCCGTCGCAGAGTTGATCTGATGGGCGGCTCGGAAGGGCCGCGAATCGTCTGATGCATCCGATGCATCCGATGCATCCGATGCGTCTGACGAAGAGTCCGCGCCGCGTGCGCGGATTTTTTTTGCCTGTTCCCGGCTCGAAGCGGGCCCCGTGACAGGCCGGTTGGCCGATCGCTTTTAAACCCACGTTTCAAATTCTCACACTCGCCCGGATCCCCCACCTCACAAGGGATTCAGCCGCCTTGGACGCGCTCTGCCGGCCAGCCCGTTTGCACGATCCTCCGTCATCGTGCTATGATGTGCATCGTTCCAACAGTCATTCACCATCATTCGCGTTCAATTTACTGTGCGGCGCCCCGCGCGACTCACAACGGATTGTGCAGTTTTTATACAAGAAGGCTTGTCGGTCTCGTCGCGAAATCCTCGCGGTCATCACCGGCCTTTTTCGTTCCAGGCCTTTCAGTGGCGCCCGGGCGGTTTTCGGCCTCCCCAGCGTCCTCATCCATCTGCCCCCCTTCCACGGCCACGCAGATGCACACAATCAGCAGCACCTAGAGCAGTGCAATTTCGCGACATGCGCGTAGGCGACGTGCGCGTAGGCGGCATCCGCGTCACGCGGCATGCCGCAGGCACCGGCGTTTCCACTTTTCGCGCCCCGCCCGCTTCATCGCCACATCGCCTTCGCCCGGTTCGCGAAACTGCACTTTCCCAGCACCCGTGGCGGAACATTCATGCGCGTTTTCATGAGTTTCGTCGCAGTCATTGGAGTTTTCACCTTGACGGCTTCCAGCAACGGCTTCTGGCGACACAAAAACCAACAACAACGCCTCACCCTCGACGACATCACGGTCGTCGATAAATCCCTCCTGAAACGTGCGGTCGGTGCGATGGCGCTCGGCAACGCGATGGAGTGGTTCGACTTTGGCGTGTACAGCTACATCGCCGTAACCCTCGGCCGGGTGTTCTTCCCGTCGAGCAGTCCTTCTGCGCAGTTGATCGCCACTTTCGGCACCTTCGCGGCCGCCTTCCTCGTGCGTCCAGTCGGCGGCATGGTGTTCGGGCCGCTCGGCGACCGCATCGGCCGCCAGCGCGTGCTGGCGATGACCATGATCATGATGGCTGCGGGCACCTTTGCGATCGGCCTGATTCCGAGCTATGCCTCGATCGGCATCCTCGCACCGGCCCTGCTGCTCGTCGCACGTCTGGTGCAAGGCTTTTCCACCGGCGGCGAATACGGCGGCGCCGCGACGTTCATCGCCGAATTCTCGACCGACAAGCGCCGCGGCTTTATGGGCAGCTTTCTCGAGTTCGGCACGCTGATCGGCTATGTGCTCGGCGCCGGTACCGTCGCGGTGCTGACGGCCACGCTGTCGCATGAGGCGCTGCTCTCGTGGGGCTGGCGTGTTCCTTTCCTGATCGCGGGGCCGCTGGGTCTGGTGGGCCTCTACATCCGGATGAAGCTCGAAGAAACGCCGGCGTTCAAGAAGCAGGCTGAGACGCGCGAAGCGGAAGACAAGGCGCTCCCCAAGCAAAGCTTGCGCGACCGGCTGGCGCGACAATGGAAGCCGTTGCTTCTGTGCGTCGGCCTCGTGCTGATCTTCAACGTGACCGACTACATGGCGCTGTCGTATCTGCCGAGCTACCTGTCGTCGACGCTGCACTTCGACGAAACACATGGTCTCTTTCTCGTGCTGCTCGTGATGGTGCTGATGATGCCGATGACGCTGTTCGCCGGCCGCCTGTCCGACACGATCGGCCGCAAGCCGGTGATGCTGTTCGGCTGTGTCGGCCTGTTCGCGCTGTCGATTCCGGCCCTGCTGCTGATCCGCACGGGCACGATGTTGCCGGTGTTCGGCGGCCTGCTGATTCTCGGCGTGCTGCTGTCGTGCTTCACCGGTGTGATGCCGTCGGCGCTGCCGGCGCTCTTCCCCACGAGGATTCGTTATGGCGCGCTGGCGATCGGCTTCAATCTCTCCGTGTCGCTGTTCGGCGGCACCACGCCGCTCGTGACCGCATGGCTCGTCGATCGCACCGGCATTCTGATGATGCCCGCGTACTATCTGATGGGCGCATCGCTAATTGGCATCGTCTCGGTGCTTGCCTTGCGCGAAACCGCACGCCAGCCGCTGCTCGGCTCGGGTCCGTGCGTCGCCACCCGTGCCGAAGCGCATGCCGTGCTGCGCGGCGAACGCGAGGCTGAGGAGATAGACGAGAACTATGCGTCGGGGGCTACGGCGCGGGCGTAATTTACGTCAGCAGCGCATGCAGCGTAGCGGTCGCTCGCGCGCCATCCACGATTAGCAGTCCCGCCGACACCGGCAGCTTGAAGCGCCGCGGCCCCGCACTGCCCGGATTCACGAACAGCACGCCGTCGCGCTCGTCGATCAGCGGCTTGTGCGAATGCCCGGTCACGACGACTGCGATCCCCTTGCTGCGCGGATCGGCGTCCACATCCGCGATGTCATGTACGACCAGAATCGACACTTGCTGCGCCGTAAGCGTAGCGTACGTGGGCAGTCCGCGAGCCCAGTCGCCCGTGTCGTTGTTGCCGCGCACGGCTGTGACCGGCGCAATCCGTTCGAGTGCATCGAGCACCGCCTTCTCGCAGATATCGCCTGCATGAATGATCGCATCGCACCCCGCGAGATGCTGCAGCGCTTCCGGACGCACCAGATTGTGGGTGTCGGAAATCAGGCCTATCCGGGTGATCGTGGAACGGGGGGTCATGGTTGTACGCCGGCCTCATAGTGAACCGCAAGCCATACGGTAGGCTCGCTTTCGTGCGTCCACGCGACGCGGTGCCGGCAATGCGCCTCGATCCTCACATGGTCACCCGGCTGTATCACATGCAGTTGCGGGTCGCCTTCGAACTCGAGACTCGCCGCACCGGTCAGGAGCACGACCCATTCGTCACGCGGGCTGTCGTACCAGAAGCCGGGCGCGCTCGCCTGTCCGGTCGAGACGATCCGCTCGATCGTCACGCCGCCCTGCTCGACGAGCGCATCGAAGCGCTCGTCGGCACCTTTTGTTGGACCAATGTTAAACAGATTGCAGATGGTCGGCATGGCGACTCCAAGGGCCAGCGGTTACCTCGGCTGTCACTTCAACGGCTTCAGACCGTCGAGCAGGGTCGGCACCAGTTCGCTGATGGTCGGGTGGATATGCATCGCGTACTGCAGCGTCGAATACGGCGCGCCGGCCGTCATGATGTCGATGAACGTGTGAATCGTTTCATCGCCTTCAATCCCCAGAATCGCCGCGCCGAGGATCTGTTTCGTTTCTGCGTCGACCAGCACCTTCATGAAGCCGTCGGTCTCGCCGCGTTCGCGCGCGCGGCCGACCCGCGACATCGGCATGGTCGCGATCAGCGCAGCGCGGCCGGACTCGCGCACCTCGGCTTCAGACAAGCCCACACGGGCAAGCGGCGGATCGACAAAAACCGCGTACGCCATGATACGGGTATCGGCGCTACGCGCGCCGCCGTCGAGCAGATTCGCAGCCACGATCTGATAGTCGTCATAGGACGTATGGGTGAACGCACCGCGGCCGTTGACATCGCCGATCGCCCAGACGCCCGGCGCGCGGGTACGCAACGCACCGTCGACCGGAATGATGCCGTGCCGGTCCGTTTCAAGGCCGGCTGTCGCGAGGCCAAGGTCGTCGGTATTCGGCTTGCGGCCGGTGGCGAACAGCAGATGCGACGCCTCGATAGCCGGTTGTGCATCATCGAAAGCGATCCGCACGCGCTCGCCGTCAAGCGGCTCGACACGCTGCGGTTGCGCGCCGAAACGAAATTCGATGCCTTCGCGCACCAGCACCTTCTGCACCGCCCGCGCGAAGTCGGCGTCCTCGCGGGCGAGCACGCGCTCGCCGCGCACGATGACGGTCACCTGGCTGCCGAAACGGCGGAATATCTGGGCGAATTCGAGCGCGATATAGCTGCCGCCGACGATCGCAAGGTGTTCGGGCAATTCGGTCAGTTCAAGCAGCGTGGAATTGGTGTAGTAGCAGATGCGCTCGATGCCTTCGAGCGGCGGCACGACCGCGCGCGTGCCGGTGTTGATGAAGATTTCGTTCGCTTCGAGTTCGTCGACGCTCTGGCCGTCCGACCCGCTGATGCTCAGCGTATGCGGCCCGGTAAAACGCCCGTGCCCCCTGAACACGGTGACATTGGGCGTCCCGCGCAGCCATTTTTCGACGCCGCTGCGGGACTCGCCGATGATCTGGTCTTTGCGCGCCTTCACCTGCGCCAGGTCGACCGTCACCGATCCCGCTACCTGCACGCCATACCCGGCGGCGTGACGCGCCACGTGGGCCACGCGCGCGCTCGCAACATAACTTTTGGTGGGGGTGCAGCCGACGTTCACGCAGGTGCCGCCGAACGCGGCGCGTTCGATCACGGCCGTCTTGCGGCCGCTTGCGCCAAGGCGCACCGCGAGCGGCGACCCGCCTTGTCCGGTGCCGATCACGGCTGCATCGAAATGCTGTGGCATGACATGTCTCCCGAGGGCTGGTGGCAGCGTTGTGCCATCTTACGCTAGCGCTCGCGGGGAGATGCCGGTGACGTCCTGAGGGGTAATGAGGGAGCCGAAGGCTCGCGGCTCAGGGTGCTTTACGTGTGACGAATCTGCTCCGGCCGTTCAGCCGTGGCAATGCCCCGCGCAGATCAGTTCGCGCGAGCGTTGCAGCGCAGCCCGGGCGCCTTTCGTGGCCATCATCAGGCCCACCTGGCTCAGGTTGAAATCCTGCGCCACCATTATTTGCATAAACGCCACCATCGGCAGGACCACCGATGGGTGATAAAGCTGTCTTTCAATTAATGCTCGCATTTCCGCTCCCGACGCGCCCCGCCGCTTCGGCAAGACGTTACTTTCGTTTCGATGGTGGATTCTAAGCATCCGTGGAGCACGGATAAATAGCCCGAAAGCGAAGGGACTTGTTGGGGAAAGTGAACAATCCGCCAAAGGCTGCTGAACGGCAGCCGGAAGGCCTGCCGGCGGGCCACGCAGCCGACGACGGCAGATTTGGGGCGGCGAATTCAGCGGCCCTCAGGCCTGCTGGCCCGACAGCCTCCACGCGTCCTAAAGGGTTATTCGAGCGACGCGCGGTTATTCGAGCGGCACACCGATGAACGCCGGCAGCGCCTCAGCCCGTTCGGAAAACGCCGCCAGCGCCGGATAACGCGCCGCGTCGAGCACGCCCGGCAACATGAACTGCGTGAAGCGCCACGCGACGGCCACCGTAATATCCGGCTGCATCAAACGTTCGCCGAAGAGCCACCCGTCACGGCCGGCCAGACGCGTCTCGAGTTCGGCAAAAGCGGCGTGCATCTGCTTCTGCACCCGTTCGACCCAAGGCTCGAACTGAAACTCCTGCGGCCGCAGATTGCGCTCATAGGCCGTCTGCATGGCCTTTTCGGTGGCGGCGAGCGCGAAGCCGATCAGGCTCAGCGCCTGCAGCCGCACACCGGATTCCTCGGGCATCAGACGGCGCGCGGGCTCGACCTTGTGGTCGAGATGATCGAGGATCAGGGTCGAATCGATCAGCAGGGTGCCGTCGTCCTCGATAAAGGTCGGCGCCTTGACCACCGGATGGATCTTCGCGAACTCGTCGAAGTGGCGAAACACCGACACGCTGCGATGCTCGAAAGGCAGACCGAGCACGGCCAGCGAAATCGCCACGCGGCGTACATAGGGAGAGTCCAGCATACCGATCAGTTGCATTCGTTACCTTTGTGGATCGAGATGGAAGGACTGCAGGTTGCGCGCATAGGCGCTTGCTGCCACCGGGCGGCTGAACAGATAGCCTTGCTGCTTGTCGCACTCGATCGAGCGCAGGAACGAGGCCTGCGCCTGTGTCTCCACCCCTTCGGCCGTGACATTCATGCCGAGCGAGTGCGCCATGGCCACGACCGCCTGGGTGATCGCGATGGAGTCGCGATGGTCCGGCAGGCCGGCGACGAACGAGCGGTCGATCTTCAGGTTATGCAACGGAAAACGCTTCAGATACGACAGCGAAGAATAGCCGGTGCCAAAGTCGTCGACCGAGATCCGCACGCCCATGTTGCTGAGTGCGCTCAGGATCGGCAGCACGGTTTCGCTGTCTCTCATCAACAGGCGCTCGGTAATCTCCAGTTCCAGCGCATCCGGTCCGAGTCCACAGCGCGCGAGACAGCGTTCGATCAGCTCGACCAGCCCGTCACTCACCTGACGCGGCGACAGATTCACCGCAATCACGAGATCCGGCGCGAGAGTGCGCCGCCATTCGGCCAGTTGCTCGCACGCGCGCTCCAGCACCCAGGTGCCAATCGCGACGATCAGCCCGGTGTCCTCCGCGACCGGGATGAACTCCACCGGCGAGACATCGCCCAGTTCGCTATTGTACCAGCGCAAGAGCGCTTCCGCGCCAACTGTGCGGCCGCACCGGCTATCGATGATCGGCTGGTAGACGAGACTCAGCTCGCCCGCCGCCAGCGCGCGGCGCAGCCACTGTTCGATCGCGAAGCGCCGTTGCAGGTGGTGGTTCAGCTCCGCGGTGAAGAACTGGAAGTTGTTGCGGCCGCGCTGCTTGGCCGAGTACATCGCCGAGTCGGCATTGCGCATCAGCGTCGGCACATCGAGGCCGTCTTCCGGAAAGAGGCTGATGCCGATCGACGCCCCCAGGTAGTATTCATTGTCGGCCACGGCGAACGGCACACCCACGGTCTCGAGAATCTGGCGCGCCAGAGCGATCAGGTCGCTGGTGTCGTTATAACTGCTCACGACGATCACGAACTCGTCGCCGCCCACTCGCGCGAGCGTGTCCTCCGCTTCCACGCACGAGGCAAGCCGGCGCGCCACGCTGCACAGGAGCGCATCGCCCGCTTCGTGGCCGGCCGTATCGTTGACCTTCTTGAAGCCGTCCAGATCGACGAACAGCACGGCTACGCGCGCGAGCTCGTTGTCCAGCGCCGACGGCTCGAACAGGTCGCGCATGCGCTCGGTCAGGTAGGCGCGGTTATAGAGGCCGGTGAGCGAATCGCGGGTGGCGAGGTATTTGAGTTGCTGTTGGGCCTGGCGCACCGGGCCGATATCGGTGAACGAGATCAATACCGAACCCGGCTCGCGCTCGCCGGGCTTCAGGATCGGCACCACGTTCAGGACGAGCCAGATAATCTCGCCGTCGGTGAGCTCGAGCCCCATCGTCACACCGAGCACGGCTTTGCCGGTGGCCAGCACGCGCACCGTCGGGCGTTCGGCGTTCGCGATCGGCGTGCCGTCTTCGTGATAGGCGCGCACCATCGCGGTAAAGATATCGTGGCCGAGGAGGTCCGCTCCCGCATGCAGCATGCGTTGCGCACTCGGATTGCACGCCAGCACCACGCCGTCGCGCGACTGCACGATGATGCCTTCATTCAGGTGATCGACCACCAGACGGTGATGCTCTTCGCTTTGCGCGAGGCGTCGCGCCATGGCGTCCTGATGAACCGCAAGGCCGACGCTACGGCCAATGTTGCGCAGCATCGCCTCCTCTTCGAGACTCGGCCCGCGCCGGGTGCGATGGTACACCGCGAACGCGCCGAGCACCCTGCCCTCATCGTTCGCGAACGGAATCGACCAGCATGCGCGCAAGCCAATCGGCAACGCGAGATGCCTGAAGTCCGCCCAGAGCGGATCCGTTTCGATGTCCTCCACCACGACCATGCGCCGCAGATACATCGCCGTGCCGCACGAACCGACCTGCGGGCCGATGACAGCGCCATCGAGCGCAGCCGTGTACGACTTCGGCAACGAATGCGCGCCGCCGGCCCGCGCGTGGATGCCATCCTCATCGAGCAGCAGGATCGAACAACTCGAGCCCTCGCCGAGCAGTGCCTCCGAGTAGCGGCACACTTCGTCGAGCAACTCCGGCAGCGGCGTATTACGCGTGATCAGCCGCAATACGCTGTGCTCAGAGGCCAGCAATTGCTCGGTCAGCTCCGACGAATAGCGGGTGCCGTCAGACGCTGCTGCAATCGTGTCACCTTGTGTCACCTGGCAAGTCATATCTGAGCCCCCTATCCCGACATCGGCAGGTTTGGACCGACAGCACACTGGGGTTTACGCCTGGACGCATGAATCGATCCATTGAGCATGGCAGAGCCTTGCAGGCGACCTAGTTGTGCGTATGCAAATCCGGATTCAATTGCCCCCACGTTTTGTTGCGCGAGAGCGCCTCGACCGCGCCGCTCTGCGAATTGCGCCGGAACAGCCAATCGGGCTGTCCCGACAGCGTGGCGGCCTTGACCACTGAACCATCCGGCAAGCTCACCCGCGTGCCGGCCGTGATATAGCAACCGGCTTT
>JBEKNG010000145.1:0-10037 GCA_049523075.1 Paraburkholderia sp. | reverse complement strand
CGCCCTGCATTTTTCGCTGGCGCTACGCACGATCTATGGGCGTCGCGACTGGGGGCTACCGCCGGCGGAATGGGTTCGTCTCTGGGCGGGCCTGAGCCTGCCGCTGCTGCTGATCCGGCACGCAGTCTCTACCCGCCTTGCAGCGTCGCTCTATGGGTTCGAACCGAACTACGAGCGCATCGTAGTATTGCTGATTACAAGCGGCACGCAAGGCTTGCAACTTGCGCTGCTTGCACCCGGATGGTTACACGGTTGCCTCGGACTGTGGCTGCGTTTGCAACACTATCCGGGTGTGCGCCGCGCGAAGCCCGCGCTGCTTGCTGTACTGGTCGGCATGCCGCTGCTGTCAGCGGCAGGCTTCGTGCGGATGAAACGAGCCGTCATCGCCATGCGTGCCAGCCTCCCCGCACCCGATCCAAAACTGCTTGACCATCAGGTATCGCTCGACGCGTGGCGCCACAACCTCCTCACCTTGTATATATCGCTGGTGATCGGTGCCTTGGTGGCCGGCCTGTTACGCAACTGGCTCGCGGCTCGAACGTTACGCGACATGGCTTGAAACAAGCCGAAGCCTCGGTCCTGCGTTGAAAGCTGAGCGATATCACACCGATCGCTTACGCGTTGGCTGGACTCCTGCCTACGGCAAGCGGATCGACATAATCCTCTGCGTCGATGTCGTACCCCGACGGCTCCCAGCGGATCGCCAGCAACACCAGCAGCGAAGTCAGCGGCGCAATCGCGATCACCCAGAACACTTTCGTCCCGAGCGCAGCGGCGAGAACCGGAAACAGAAACAGCGAGACCGTCGAAGCCGAGCGCACCAGCGTCTGGTTGAAACCCACTCCGATCCCGCGAATCGAGGTCGGATAGCTGAGCGACGCATAGGTCATCGAATGCGATCCCGGCCCGAAGCCCTGCCCGAACAGATAGCCGCCCAGCAATAGAATGGCCAGCACGACGAGCACACCGCTGCCCGGTTTGCCGATCAATGCGAGTCCGATCAGCGAGGCGAACTGTAGCGAGTGTCCCAGCACCGTCATCTTCCATGCGCCGACGGTCGGTGCGGTGCGCACACCGATCAATCCTCCGACAAAAGCAAATACCAGATTCAGCGTCAGCGCTGCGATGATCGTCGTCAGCGGGCCCTGATGAAAGAAGCTGGTGATGATCACCGGCAAGCCGAAGATGATCGCGTTATAGCCGAATGAAGACGCAGCGCCGATGGTGGCGGCGAGAATCGTGCGGCTACGGTAGGTCTGGTTAAACAGCACGCCATAGTTGCGCCACGACGCTGCACGCGGTGCCTTGACCGGCGCAGCGCTTTTCTCGACCACCGCATCCACTCCATACGAACGTTTGAGAATGCGCGCGGCTTCGTCCAGATCGCCCTGATTCGCGGCCCACACCGGCGACTCGCTGATGTAGCGGCTGCGCACGAGAATAATCACGATGGCTGGCACCGCACCAAAGGCGAGCGTCAGGCGCCACAGCCAGCCCAGGTGATGTTCGGGCAGGATCGCATACAGCCCGAGAATCAGCAGATAGCAGGTGCTGGTGGCCGCATACCACGCCGGGCACCACGCCGCCACACTTGCCGCCTTGTTGCCCTTGCCCGCCACACGTGAAAACTCCGCCAGAAACGCCATCGCCACCGGCAGATCGAGGCCGACACCGAAGCCCATCAGAAAGCGCGCTCCGCCAAGTACCCAGGCGTTCGGCGCAAGACCCGCCGCGATGGCCGCGACCACGAAGAACAGCATGTCGGCCATGAAGACGCGATAGCGTCCGATCCGGTCGGTCAGATAACCGCCGAAGAGTGCGCCGAGAATGGCGCCAAACGTGATCGCGGACGAAACAAAACCCACCTGTACCGGCGAAAGCGAAAATTGGCGCGCGATGTCCTTGATGCCGTACGCGAGCGAAGTCAGATCGTAGGCATCCAGGAAGACCCCACCCAGGGCAATGGCAATCACGATGCTTGCGTTGCTTCCTTTCGCGGCGCCCGCGTTGACGATGCGCGAGACGTCCTGAGCGGAGCGGATGACGGCCGGACGGGAAGCACTTCCGGCCCCCGCTTGCGTGTCGACGGGCGTCGACGGAAAGGTAACGGTGGACATGAGGTCGGATTTCGCACGAGTAGCTGAAGCGTTGCATGGTAGCCATGCGCGCCGGATCGGCAAAACGACGAATTTATATATGCAAATCTGCACTTGCCCGGTAGCTCGCTATCGCAATCTGCCCGATAACCTAAACAGCAAAACGCGGATAAGCATCTGAGGATTCGTTATTGGAGCGCCCTCATGCCCATTCTTATACTCAGTCACGGTCAGCACTCGCCAGCGAAGAGTGCCAAATCTCCACTGCAGGAATGTCTAAATGAGCCTACGTCCTTTGCATGATCGCGTCATCGTCAAACGTCTCGATCAGGAGACGAAAACATCCTCGGGCATCGTGATTCCCGAGAGCGCCGCCGAAAAACCTGACCAGGGCGAAGTGCTCGCCGTCGGTCCCGGCAAGCGCGACAGCGACGGCAAGCGCATCGAACCGGATCTGAAGGTCGGCGAGCGCGTATTGTTCGGCAAATACTCAGGACAGCAGGTCAAGGTCGACGGCACCGATCTGCTCGTACTGCGCGAAGAAGACATCGTCGCCGTAGTCCACCAATAAGGGAGCATCACAAGATGGCAGCCAAAGAAATCGTCTTTAGCGACAGCGCACGTTCGAAACTGGTCGAAGGCGTGAACCTGCTCGCGAATGCAGTCAAGGTCACCCTCGGTCCGAAGGGCCGCAACGTGGTGCTGGAGCGCTCGTTCGGTGCACCGATCGTAACCAAGGATGGCGTGTCGGTCGCCAAGGAAATCGAGCTGGCCGACAAGCTGCAGAACATCGGCGCGCAACTGGTCAAGGAAGTGGCATCGCGCACCAGCGACGCTGCCGGCGACGGCACCACCACCGCCACCGTGCTGGCCCAGGCTATCGTGCGTGAAGGCCAGAAATACGTTGCGGCAGGCCTCAATCCGCTCGATCTGAAGCGTGGCATCGACAAGGCTGTGATCGCCGCCATCGACGAGCTGAAAAAGATCAGCAAGCCGACCACCACCAGCAAGGAAATCGCCCAGGTGGCGACGATCTCTGCTAACGGCGAGGAATCGATCGGCCAGCGTATTGCCGAAGCGATCGACCGCGTTGGCAAGGAAGGCGTGATTACCGTCGAAGATGGCAAGTCGCTCGAGGACGAACTGGAAGTGGTCGAAGGTCTGCAGTTCGATCGCGGCTACCTGTCGCCGTATTTCATCAATAACCCGGACAAGCAGGTTGCCGTCCTCGACAACCCGTTCATCCTGCTGCACGACAAGAAGGTTTCGAACATTCGCGATCTGCTGCCGGTGCTCGAACAGGTCGCCAAGGCGGGCCGCCCGTTGCTGATCATCGCCGAGGACGTCGAAGGCGAAGCCCTGGCGACGCTGGTGGTCAACAATATCCGCGGCATTCTGAAAACGGTAGCGGTCAAGGCGCCCGGCTTCGGCGACCGCCGCAAGGCCCTGCTCGAAGACATCGCGATCCTGACCGGCGGCCAGGTCATTGCCGAAGAAACCGGCCTCACGCTCGAAAAGGCCACGCTCGCTGAGCTGGGCCAGGCCAAGCGCGTCGAAGTGGGCAAGGAAAACACCACGGTGATCGACGGCGGTGGCGATCCGAAGACCATCGAAGCGCGGGTGAAGCAGATTCGCGTGCAGATCGAAGAAGCAACGTCGGACTACGACCGTGAAAAGCTGCAAGAACGCGTGGCCAAGCTGGCCGGCGGCGTGGCAGTGATCAAGGTGGGGGGCGCGACCGAGATCGAGGTCAAGGAAAAGAAGGACCGCGTCGACGATGCGTTGCATGCAACCCGTGCGGCGGTCGAAGAAGGCATTGTGCCGGGCGGCGGCGTGGCGCTGATTCGCGTCAGGAACGCGATCCTTAATCTGAAAGGCAGCAACGCAGATCAGGACGCAGGCGTGAAGATCGTGCTGCGTGCACTTGAAGAACCGCTGCGCCAGATCGTCTCGAATGCCGGCGAGGAAGCCAGCGTGGTGGTGGCGAAAGTCTCCCAGGGTAGCGGCAACTTCGGCTACAACGCCCAGACCGGCGAATACGGCGACCTGGTTGAATCGGGCGTGCTCGATCCGACCAAGGTCACGCGCACGGCGCTGCAGAACGCGGCTTCAGTGGCGGGCCTGTTGCTGACGACCGATGCGACCGTGTACGAGGCGCCAAAGGATGCCGCACCGGCAGCGACGGCGGGCGGTCCGGGTGCTGGAGGCCCGGGCTTCGACTTCTAAGGGATAGGTTTGTACGCCGCTGATTCAGCGGTCTTCAGAAACGATCATGCCCGCCTCGCGCGGGCATGATTGCATCGATTCGATCCGAATCGTCTATAACTGCTTGGAAGCATCTCGTCGGTTTAGCCAGCGTGGGAATCTGCCTGCGCGACGTGCAAGCCATAAGCGGCCCGCGGCGTTGGCCCATCCGGGCTGACCGGACGGGGCGCTTTGCGACGGACCTGGGTACTGACTGGAGCAGTCCGACACGCGGCAGCGTCGCCGTCTTCCAGCCAGCTTTTGTTTCTTTCTGGATAGAGCCATGACCACATCGAATCCCCGTGCTGCGGAACATCCGATCGACAAACAGTTCCTTAACCGCTGGTCGCCTCGTGCCTTCACGCAAGAGGCCATTCCAGAGTCGACGCTTTTGACGTTCTTCGAAGCGGCGCGCTGGGCCCCCTCTTCCTTCAACTCGCAGCCGTGGCGATTCGCTTACGCACGGCGTGACACCGAGCATTGGACGCGCTTTCTCGGCTTCCTCAACGAGTTCAATCAAAGTTGGGCGAAGCACGCGGCAGCCGTGGTGATCGTGTTGTCGAAAAGCACCTTCACGCCGCCTGGCGGAAACGCCGAAGTGCCCGCGCCAACGCACTCGTTCGACACGGGCGCGGCGTGGGGCTATCTCGCACTACAGGCGAGTCTCTCGGGATGGCACGCACACGGTCTCGCGGGTATCGAGCGCGACAAGATCCGTCAGGAACTGGCCGTCCCCGACGTGTATTCGATCGAAGCGGGTATCGCAATCGGCCGGGCCGGCGACAAGAGCGCGCTGCCGGAGGCTCTGCAGGCCCGCGAAGTACACAGCCCGCGCAAGCCGTTGGCTGAAATTGCTGCCGAAGGCCGTTTCGTTCCATAACGGCGGCGCACACTCTCGCGCATGGGGGCTCGCGAGTCCAGCCTGCATGCGCGTCAATTGCGGACTTTTCTGTCCGATATATTCGGAACCTCAGCCTATTTTTCTTATCCCGGTCCATCCCTACACTGTTCCTCAAGGTCGAAAGCCCGCTGTAGATCAAGCGTCACCGGCCACTCAATCGCGAGGAAATCATGTCCAAACTTCATTCCGCAGTCAAAGTTGGTCCCTACGAATTTAGCCATCGCGTGGTGCTGGCGCCGCTCACCCGCATGCGTGCCGAAGAAGGCGCCAAGCCCGGGCCGCTGATGGCCGGGTACTATGCGCAGCGCACGTCAAAAGGCGGCTTCCTGATCAGCGAAGCCACCATCGCCGCGCCGAACGGTAACGGCTACCTCGGTGCGCCCGGCCTCTACGACGACAGCCAGATCGCCGGCTGGAAGCAGGTGACCGACGCCGTGCACGCCAAAGGCGGCCGCATCTTCCTGCAGCTTTATCATGCCGGACGTCAGTCCAACAGCCAGTTGCAGCCGGGCGGCGCCAAGCCGGTGGCACCGTCCGCCGTGCCCCACGGCGGCGTCGCCTACACCGAAGCAGGCTGGATTCCGAACACGCCCAGCCGCGCGCTGACCATTGCCGAAATCGCCGGACTCGTCGAAAGCTTCCGCACTGCCGCGATTCGCGGCATGGAAGCCGGCTTTGACGGCGTCGAATTGCACGCCGCCAATGGCTACCTGTTCGATCAGTTCCTGCAGGACGGCAGCAACAAGCGCACCGACATCTACGGCGGCTCGTTCGAAAACCGTGCCCGCTTCCTGATGGAAGTCACACAGGCCGTCATTTCGGTGTGGGGCAGCGACCGTGTAGCCGTGCGGCTTGGCCCGAGCGGCACCTGGGGCGATATGTCCGACAGCGATCCGGAGGGCCTCTTCACTTATGTCGCAAAGGAACTGGCCAAACTGAAGCTGGCCTACCTGCACCTGATCGAGCCGCGTGTGCTGGGCAACGTCGATGACGACAGCAAGGATCCGGACCCGGTCGCCGCGCAGTTGATCCGCCAGCACTACAACGGCACCATCATCGCCGCCGGCGGCTTCAAGGGCCACACGGCTGAAGCCATCCTGCAGGCAGGCGACGCCGACCTGGTCGCCTTTGGCCGCGACTTCATTGCCAATCCGGATCTGCCCGAACGCCTGCGCCTTCAGTTGCCGCTGAACCCGTACGACCGCCCAACCTTCTTCGGCGGCACTGAAGTCGGCTATACCGACTATCGGGTCTATAGCGAAGACACGGTAGCTGCGTAAGTGGATTGTGTGCCTGCGCGATCGGCGCCTGCGACAAACGTCGCAAGGCGCCATGTGCATCAAGCGTCTACACGATCTCCGCCGTCTGACGACGAAAACTCGCCGCGGCGTGCCGCCCGGGCAGCAGATCACCCTCATCGAACAGCTTGTTCCTTAAGGTGCCCTCACCATAAGCCGTCTTGTACAGCCCACGGTTTTGCAACTCCGGCACGACCAGATCGATGAAGTCCTCGTAACTCTCAGGCACGACGGTGCGGCTGAGATTGAAGCCGTCCACACCGGCTTCCTCCACCCACGCCTGCAATTCGTCCGCCACCTGTGCAGGAGTGCCGACGATAGCCGGATAACGGCCGCCTAGCTCAAACATTTCGAGCAGCTTGCGACGCGTCCAGCCATGCTGTTTCGCGGTGCGTGTCGCCGATTCGATGGCGTTGGTGGGCGCGTAGTCGACCGGTGCGTCGAGATCGTATTGCGCGTAGTCGATGCCGGTGCTGGCCGCGAAATGGGCCAACCCTGCTTCGCGGCTCGCATAACGCAAGTAGTCCGCGTATTTCTCACGCGCCTCGCGCTCAGTGGTACCGGTCACAACTGCTGCCCCCACGAATACCTTGACATCGTCCGGTCGCCGCCCTGCCTGCACCAGTTGCTCGCGCAACGTGCGTACCGTCTCGCGTCCGACCGCGCGGTTCGGCGGCGAGATAAACACGCACTCGGCGTGCCGTGCCGCGAAACGCTGGCCGCGCCCGGAGCTGCCCGCCTGGAATAGCACCGGCGTGCGTTGCGGCGACGGCTCGGCGAGGTGGTAGCCCTCGACGTTGTAGTAGCGCCCTGCATGCTTCACCTGATGCACCTTGGCCGGGTCCGCATACACGCGGCCCGCCTTGTCGCGCAGCACCGCGTCCTGTTCCCAACTGCCTTCCCACAGCTTATAGAGAAGCTCGAGATACTCGTCCGCGCGCTCGTAACGCTCGTCGTGCGGCAATTGCTCATTGAGCCCCATCGCCCGTGCGGCGCTGTCGAGATAGCCAGTCACGATGTTCCAGCCAATCCGCCCTTGCGTCAGGTGATCGAGCGTCGAGAAACGGCGTGCGAGCAGATACGGCTGCTCGTAGGTGAGATTGACGGTCACGCCGAAGCCGAGGTTTTCGGTGACAGCAGCCATCGCCGACACCAGCAGCGTGGGATCGTTGACCGGCAACTGGATCGACTCGCGCAACGTGACGTCCACGTTGCGTTGGTAGACGTCATAGACGCCGACGATGTCGGCCAGAAACAGGCCGTCGAACAGTCCGCGCTCTAGCGTGCGCGCGAGGTTGGTCCAGTACGGCAGCAGACGGTAGTCCGTGGAGCGGTCGCGCGGATGCGTCCACAAGCCATGGTTGATATGGCCCACGCAGTTCATGTTGAACGCGTTGAGCAGAATCTGTTTCTTCGCCATCACAAGGCTCCATGCCGCGGCGGCAGCTTGTCGTTGAGGTAGAAGTTACCCACCGCATGATACTTCCAGCGCACCGGGTCATGCAGCGTGTGGGTGCGCGCATTGCGCCAGAAACGGTCGAGTCCCAGTCCATCGAGTGTGGCGGCCGTACCGGCGAGCTCGAACAGGCGCGAGCCCGCGTCCAGCGACGCGGTGGTGGTCAGCGTCCGCGCCTCGGCCACCGCAACCGATGCCTCTGCCACCGAGCGGTCGGTGGAATTAGCCTGTGCGGCGTCGACGAAGCGGCCCGCGCGGCGCAACAACGCTTCCGCTGCCCGCAGACGCACGGCGAGGTCGCCGAACTGCGCGATGGTCAGCGGATCGTCAGCCGCCCGTTCGACCATCGCGTCGATCCATGGCCGCGAACGTTCGCGCACGAACTGCAAGGCGGCGTCGAAGGCACCGCGCGCCTGGCCCAGATCGATGGCGGCGTGGATGATCTGCGCGAGCGGCCCGATCGTCGTCGCATGCTCGAACGACACCTGAAACGGCACGACCCATTCCGGCTCGACGCGCACATGCTCGAACTGCACTGAGCCGCTGCCTGTCACGCGTTGGCCGAAACCGTCCCAGTCATCCGTTACCGTGACACCCGGCGTGTCGCGCTGAACGAAGGCCAGATAGGTGACGTCGCGTCCGTCGTCGTCTGCGACCACCAGCGTGGGAATCCAGTGTGCGTAGAGCGCGCCGGTGCAATAGAATTTGCGGCCGTCGACATGCCAGCCGTCCGCGCCCCTTGTGAGCCGCGTGCGGCGTTTGAAGTCCTTGTGGCCGATTTCGGCGAGCGCATTGCCAAAGCGCTCGCCCGCCAGCACGCGCTGATAGAAAAAGCGCTGTTGCTCGACGCTGCCGCCGACGCGCAGCACTTCTAGCGCGTAGAAGTGGTTCTGCGGAATCTGGCCGAGCGAGCCGTCGGCCGCGGAGATAATCGCCGTCACTTCGGCGAGCGTGCCGTTGCGCACCCCTGCACCGCCGAATTCGCGCGGCACCGTGATGCCCCACAGGCCGCTCGCGACGAACGCGTCGAGCTCGGCCCACGGCAGGCGTCGTTCGCGATCGCGCAGCACCGCTTCGGGTGCGAACTTCGCGGCGAGACGCTGTGCAGTTGCGAGAGCCTGCGCGTCGTCGGCAATCAGGTCAGGCTTAGCGGGCAAACGCAATTCGGGAGGCAATGAATTGGGCGCCATGGCGTCGCGTGCTTCTACAGAAAGATCAAGAGTCATGTTCAATTCCACGAATGACGCGCGGGCAGCACGTGATTCAGGTGATAGTTGCCAAGCAGATGCAACTTCCAGCGAACCGGGTCGTGCAGCGTATGGGTCCGTGCGTTGCGCCAATGGCGGTCGAGGTTATGCGCTGCGCGCGTGGAAGCCGAACCGGCTAGCTCGAACAGCTTTTCGCTCGCTTCCAGTGCGATGCGGGTGGTCAGGATCTTCGCTTCGGCCACTGCGACCGAGGCACGCGCGCTCGCCTCGGCGTCGATTGATGGCGCGGCGGCGATGGCGTCGAGTATGTGGGCTGCATCCTGCAGTACCTCATGCGCGGCGTGCAGGTCGATCTGCAGACGGCCGACGTCGGCAATGATGTACGGGTCGTCGGTCGCGTGTTCGAGGCCGGAATCGACCCAGGGACGCGCGCGCTCGCGAACGAAGGCCAGCGTATCGGCCACCGCAGCGTGTGCAATACCCTGGTCGATGGCCGCCTGAACAAGCTGCGAATTGGGTCCAAACAGGCCCGGACGAACGGCGAGCTGCCAGATCGGCAGTACGTCCTGCGGATCGACCGGCACCTGCTCGAAGGTCACCGTCCCGCTTGCGGTGGTGCGTTGGCCGAACGAGCTCCAGTCGTCGACGACCTTCAGGCCCGGTGCATCGCGCGGGACCCAGACCTGCACGGCGCGACCTTCGTCGTCTGTTGCGCGAGCGGGAACGCGATGGGCAAAGAGCGCGCCGGTCGAATAGAAACGCTGACCGTTGAGGCGCAAACCATCCGGCGTCGTGGTCAGCCGTGTCGTGCCCTGCAGAATCGTTTTGACGCTT
>JBEKNG010000144.1:0-10093 GCA_049523075.1 Paraburkholderia sp. | reverse complement strand
GCTTGCCCGAGCGCGATGAGGTGCCCTGTGCGAGATCGTCCTTCTCGCACAAAATCACCGACAATCCCCGGCCCGCAGCATCGCGTGCGATACCCGCTCCGTTGATGCCGCCGCCAATAACGACCATGTCGACCATCTCGCTGTTACTCATTGCGCCGCCCTCGGTTCGACTCTGGAGATTGACGGAAGGACTTCGGGATAACGCCGGGCTTGCGTGTGCCGTGCCATTTCCTCCCACACGGGTTCCAGTGCGCGTCGCGCCTGCTGGTACCCGGGAAAGGTCTGCGCGTAGAGCTCCACCAACTCGGAATCGGGTGCCTCGATCTGTCCCAATAGCGGAGTGACCCACTCGGCGATGCAAGCCTGCATGTCGGGATAGACGCCGAGCGCGACCGCAGCCATCATCGCCGCTCCGGCAGCACCCGCCTCTTCGCGCATGGAAATGCGTACCGGTGCGCCGACCACCGCGCCAAGCACCCCACGTAATGCGCGTGACCGCGTCGCACCACCGGTCAGACGCAACTCTGCCGGCATCGCGCCGCCCATTGCCGCGTAGCAGTCGCGCGCCGCCATTCCAAGCCCCTCGATCACGGCACGCAATAAATCCGGGTAACGGCTTTCGCTGGTGAGTCCGATGAAACTGGCGCGCGCGTTGGTGTCGACGAACGGTCCGCGCTCGCCGGCATCCGAGATATAGGGGTGGTAAAGATGTGCGCCCGGCCGGCCATGCTGCAACCATTCGTCGATGCGTTTGACACGATCGCCTGGCGACAGCTTGAGGCCGAATTCCGCGAGCAGGTCGCACGCCAGATTCAAAACCCAGTCGATGTTCAGCGTCGCAGCCATGTTCGACTGGACTTGCGCCGACATTCCCGGCATGGGCAACGCGATGACGTACCCCGTGCCCTCGTCATTCAGATGCACGCGGGCGTTCTGCACCGCACGCATATGCATTCCCGTTGACCCGACGATCGAGCACGCGGCGCCAACTGCTCCGGCGGTGTGGATGCCAGCGCCCAATGCTGTCACCACGATGTCGACGAATCCCAGGCACACCGGCGTTTCCGCCAGCAGTCCGGTCGCCACCGCGGCTTCGGGCGACAACGGATGGGTGACCTCGGTTCCGTCGACGATCTCAGGCAACAACCCACGGTGCGCCGTCAGCCCGAGGACCTCGATCACCACGTCGTCATAGCGCCGGGTACGGAAGTTGCCGTAGGTAAAGCTCGCCTCCGACGGATCCGTGGCGCGCACACCAGTGAGGTTGAGATACAGCCAGTCCTTGCAATGCAACGCGACTTCGGCGCGATCAAGCACCTCTGGCGTCGTAGCTGCCATATGCGCGATCTGCGCGCCCTGATTGCACGCGGCAAGCCCGGTGCCGGTAGCTTCGAATCGGGCACGGCTTGCCGGGCTCGCCTGCAGACGCCGCACAGTGTCCGCGGCGCGCGCGTCGAGCCATAGCCAGGCGTCGCTCACGGGCCGGTTTTCGGCGCCGACGAGCCAGGTACCATCGCCCTGGCCGGTTACGGCAATCGCCAAGGTACGCCTGGCCAGGTCCTCGACCTTTGCGCCGAGATCACGTAGCGTCTGGGCGCAATCTATCCAGGTCTGGTCCAACGATTGAAAGGCCGCGCCGTTGGCCTTCGTGGTGTAGTGATTGGGTACCGAGGCAACTGCGATCTGCCGCCCTGCCAGATCGAAGGCCACGGCCTTGATGACCGAGGTACCGGCGTCGATACCGACCAGAAGATCACGTGCCGGATTGGCCATCACGTTGTCTCCGCATTGACGATTCCGTCGTTCAGCGCCAGCGCGGTGGTTTCGTCCGTGATCAGTCCGCTGAGAAGACCGCTATTCAGAACGGCGCGGATCGCGTCGACTTTTTCGATGCCGCCGGCTATGGCGACGATCCGCCGCCCGTGCAGATCAGCGAGATCGGGGGACATCGTGCGCGCAGCCAGCGATGTTTCGACGGAATTTCCAGCCTGATCGAAAAAGTGACCCAGCACTTCGCCCAGGCCACCCATTTCGCGCACCTCGAGAATTTCCGCCGGCTCGATCATCTGCGACGCAACGAGTTGAGCGTCGGGTTGCGCAGTGCCGATGCCGACGATCATCAGATCCGCATGCGCTGCGAGATCGAACACCTCGCGAACACCGCGCTGCGACAGCAATACCTCCCGGTCTTCGGCCGTATTGGCGAAAAACGGCAGTGGCAGCACATAAGACATCGCGCCGGTTTTTTCGGCCAGACGGTGGATCACGTCATACGGGTTCGCCGTGTAGTTGCGTGTAACCCCGCCCAGCAGGGACACGAAACGCACACTGCCGGCATCCATGCGCGGCATGTCGGCCACGACGGCCGCCAGCGTGCGGCCATGCCCGAAACCGATCACTCCACCTTGTCGGCCCGCGATCTCGCGTTGCAGAAAATGCGCTCCGGCAAAGCCAAGGGCACGCAGGGGCAGGCCAACCTCGTGAAGGTCTGGAACCACTTCGCAATACGAAAGATCGAAACGATGGGAGATTTCCGCTTCCAGCACGACACATTCAGCCACATCACCATCGATCGAAACCTTCACAGCGCCGCTCTGGTTGGCGCGCGTGATGAGCCGATGTGCCTTGACGTTGCTCACCCCGAGCCGCGCGGCGACATCCGCCTGCGTCATACCCGCGGCGTAATGCAACCACGCTGCCCTGATCGCGAGACTGTCTTCGGCATCACGCCTCGTCCCGGTTTTCGTCATGTCTTCTCCACATCCAGAAACGAAAGTGATATTTTTTTCTCTTCGTGTATTTTTTTTCAGTTTCGTCAAATATAGCAATCAAATCCAAGGTTGCCATCCGCTTTAACCCTAGGCCGCCGCTGTCACCCACCCTAAATAATTGTTCACGATTATTGGAAATGTATTTTAATAGTAAGGGTTTATGCTTACCTCCATCGATGTCGTAGCACATCGGCTAGCCGCTCAACACCTCGTTCCTGCGGCCAACATCAACCGGAGGTTTCACCGTGAGCAAGCTCTTCTTTTCTGCCGCCCCTGTCGCATTGACGCTCGCAGCAACGCTGTTCTGTTCCGCAGCACATGCCGCTCAACAGGATCCCAATGCATCGCAGCCGCAGGTGTCCACAACCCAGACCGTCGCCTCCGACCCGGCGACTCAGCAAGCGCAAGGGCTGACACGCCAGCAGGTCTACGACCAGCTGGTTCAGGCAGAAAAGGACGGTACGCTCGCACGCCTTGATGCCACCGTGTACAAGGGAAGCTGAGGCTGGAGGAGAGAAGTCGATGGAAGACGCCGAAGTAGCCTATAAGGGCTTCGTGCTTACCCCGCTTGCTGCATACGACGAGGGCATGTATGCAGCAATGCTGGTAGTGCGAAAACCTGACGGCACCGAGCGCGCGACGCAAGTGCTCGGACGCTTCCCTGGCGCGCCGGAGGCGCGCAGAGTCGCTATCGCTTTTGGGATGTCCCAGATAGATGCAGCAAACGCTCTAGACGAGACGCTCGAGAAAGGAAACGCACGCGCGTAACTCGGCCACCGTGATGTACTCGTCCGCTTTGTGGGCACGCGTTATCGATCCGGGGCCGCACACGACGGCCGGAATGCCAATTGACTGGAATAGGCCACCTTCCGTACCGAACGAGAGTGTCGTCACACTGTTGTCGTCGAGCAAACGGCCGCACAGCGCCTTGAGTGCGGCCGACGATTCGTTGTCGCTGAGGCCCGGATACTCGACGAGCGGCTGTAACTCGATCGCCGCGTCGGCGGCAACGCGCTTCATCTCCGGCAGCAGCGTATCGCTCGCAAAATGCGTTAGCTCACTAACGATTCGTTTGCCGTCGGCGCCAGGTAATTCCCGGATTTCGAACTCGAATTCGCAGCGATCAGGCACCACGTTGACTGCGACACCGCCGCCGATCACGCCGGTCTGCACCGTGGAGAACGGCGGGTCGTAGCGCGCATCGCGAGCGCCATCGGTTTGCAGCGCGCGGCCGCGGTTGCGTAGATACGCCACCAGTTCGGCAGCATATTCGATGGCATTGACCGCAAGCTGCGGCTGCGCGGAATGACCAGCGAGGCCTCTCACGCAGCAACGATACGCACTCTTGCCCTTGTGCGCCGACGCCAGTCGCATTTCGGTCGGCTCGCCGATAATGCAGCCGCTTGGTCTTGCGGCATCCTTCGCCAGTTCATCGAGCAGGCCACGCACACCGACGCAGCCGATCTCCTCGTCGTAGCTGATCGCGATATGGATGGGCGTGTCGGTCACGTGCTCGATGAAATGCGGCACCGTCGCGAGCACGCAGGCGATGAAACCCTTCATGTCGGACGTGCCGCGCCCATAAAGATGTTCGTCGTCGCCTTCACGCAGTACGAACGGGTCGGAGCTCCAGGGTTGTCCCTCGACCGGAACGACATCTGAATGTCCGGAAAGGCAGATGCCGCCCCGTTCCGCCGGGCCGATCGTCGCGTAGAGATTTGCGCGTCGGCCATCGGCACTGTAGACCCGGCGCGAGCGCACGCCGTACCCGGCGAGATAGTCCTCCACGAAAGCTATCAGGTCGAGATTCGATTGCCGGCTAATCGATTTGAAGCTGACGAGCTTCGCGAGCAGGTCGACGACGTTTTTCATGGCAGATGGAGATAAGTTAAGACTTCACGGCAATCACGTCGATTTCGACGACCCATTCCGGACGTGCCAGCGCCGTGACGGTCAGGCCGGTCGATACCGCATGCACGCCTTTCAGCCAGCGTCCCATCACACGATACACGGTCTCGCGATAACGTACATCGGTGAGATAGACCGTCACCTTGCAGATATCCTCGAGCTTACTACCGGCTTCTTCCAGCAGCATCTTGACGTTCGCCATTGCCTGCTCCGTCTGCGCGGCGGCATCGCCGATACCGACCGATTCATTCGTATCCAGATTCTGTCCAATCTGGCCGCGCAGAAAAATCATGTTGCCCGCAACGACAGCCTGTGCGAGATCATTGTCGAGCGACTGTTCCGGATAGGTGTTCTTGGTGTTGAACGGACGAATACGGGTATGTTCCATGGTGCTGTCTATCTCTGGTTAATAGTCAATGAGTCAGAATGCGGGAAAGAAACTGGCGCGCCCGTGCGGATTGCGCACCTTCGAAAAACGCCGCGGCCGGAGAGTCCTCGACGATTGCGCCGCCCGCCATAAAGACGATGCGGTCCGCAACCTTGCGCGCGAACCCCATCTCGTGCGTGACGACCATCATGGTCATGCCGTCACGGGCGAGATCGATCATCACGTCGAGCACTTCGTTGATCATTTCGGGGTCGAGCGCCGAGGTGGGCTCGTCGAACAACATCGCGATGGGATCCATCGAAAGTGCCCGCACGATCGCCACGCGCTGCTGCTGACCACCCGACAACTTGCCCGGATACTTCTCCGCATGCTCGCGCAGGCCGACGCGTTCGAGCAAACCAAGCGCCTTTGCTGCCGCTTCCTCGCGGCCCCTTCCTAGCACTTTGATCTGCGCCAGCGTCAGATTGTCGAGCACGCTCATATGTGGAAAGAGTTCGAAGTGCTGGAACACCATACCGACCCGCGCACGAAGCGCCGACAAGCGCGTCTTCCGATCTCCGACCGATACGCCGTCTACGATGATCTCGCCCGCCTGGAATGGCTCCAGTCCGTTCACACATTTGATCAATGTGCTCTTGCCCGAACCGGAAGGTCCGCAAACGACAACCACTTCGCCTTTCGTCACGTGGGTCGTGCAGGCGTCGAGCACCTTGAACGCGCCATAGTGCTTGCTGACCCGCCTGATTTCGATCATAAGTGGGCCCTCGCGGTTGTCAGCGCCGGTGATCAAAATAGCCCGCGCGGATCGCGCTGCCGATCAGGTTCAGGATCAGGCGCCCGGCGGTCACGCACGAAATCTGGTTGACGTCGTCCTTGGCAGGCTGGATTTCGACGATATCCATGCCGACTACGCGCCCTTTGCGCACGAGGCCGTGAATCAGCTTGCGCGCCTGCAGAAAGGTGACGCCGCCCGGCGCGGGACCGGCGACGGCGGGCATCACTGAGGGATCGAGTCCGTCCGCGTCGATCGTCAGGTAGTAGTTTCCGCCGTCAGGAATCCGCTCCAGCACCGCATCCATGCCGATATCGTGAAGCTCGTACGCGGTGATGAGTTCCGAACCGTAAGCTTTCGCCGCACGGAATTCTTCCGGCCGCGCGCTGCCTTGCGCGCGCAGGCCGATCTGGACGATCTTCGTCACATGCTTCATTTCGGAGGCCCGGCGAATCGGGCTCGACAGGCCTTCGCGCACACCGTTGACTTCGTCACGCCAGTCCAGATGCGCATCAACGTGCACGATCGTGATAGGTCCGAGAGAATCGAATGCGCGCAGCACAGGCGTCGTAATGCCGTGGTCGCCGCCCATCACAATGGGTAGCGCGCCTGCCGCGAGGATCTTGCGCACGGCCGCCTCGACACGCTCATAGTGGCTGCCTGGCGCTGCGAGATCAGCGATTACATCGCCGCAATCGACGAAGCGGATATCGTCACGCTCTTGCAGCAGAGGACCATCGATGTCGAAGTCATAGTGGCCGGGCGAACGCACGACGCGGTCGGTCGCCTGACGGATCGCCGTCGGCGCGTTCGTCTGATCATTGGTGAAATCAGCGGCCGAATAGGCCGCGCCATATGGCATACCGAGCACGGCGATATCGGCTTCGAGGTTGTCGAGGTCCATCGCGAGTTCTGCGTAGAGTAGCGTCTTATGCCCGGTCTTCGGTGGCACCGTCAGCGGTTTCGTCATAATTTGGATTCCTTATTACAAAGAATTGTGGAAAGAACGCCGTATGCCGATTCATACCCGCCGATAACGGGTCGCGTAGCGCTCCGACCATCGGCCAGTAATGTCCAGCAGCACGCTGCACAACCAGTAGAACAGTGCGGTAGTGCCGAGAACTTCGACATAGGCGAACGTATCGGCAGTCAGCAGGTTGCTCTGGTACGTGAGTTCGGCAAGGCTCATCACCGAGAAAATCGACGAATCCTTGAACATCATGATCGTGAGGCCGGTCGTCGCGGGGGCGAGATAACCGAAGATCTGCGGTAGAACTACGTGCCGCTGCACGTGCCATTCCGATAAGCCGAGTGAGCGGGCCGCTTGCAATTGTCCACGCGGCAGACTGCCCAATGCGCCGCGCAGAATCTCCCAGAAATAGCCCCCTGTGTAGAACGCCGTTGCCGCGACGCCGATCGCGAACGCTGGCAAATCGATACCGAGTTTCGGGAGGCCGAAGAAGCTCAGGTATACGAGAATCAGGTATGGCACGTTGCGGACGACTTCGACATAGGCGAGTGCGACCGCACGCGCGATGCGCGACGACGACCCATACAGATATGCGGCGACTGTCCCCATCAGGATGCCAAGCGGGATGCCGAGCACGCAGACCTGTACGGTTACTTTCAGCCCCTGCAGCAAGGGGCCGACCGATTGAGCGACGATGGACAGATCAATGGACATTCGGCAATACCTTCGCGACTCGGCGCTCGAGTCCGCGCGATGCCGACGAGGCGACGAACAGGATCGCAAAATAGACGACCGCGGTCGCGGAGAAAACCTGCAGGGGCAAGTTGGTCTGCAGTGTGGCGTCGCGTGCAACGGTCGCGAGATCATGGACCGCGATGATCGACATCAGCGACGACGCCTTCAGCAACATCGTGAATTCGTTCGTCAACGGCGGAATCGAGCGATAGAACAGCTGTGGAAAAATGATGTGCCGCCAGGCCTGCGTTGGACGCATGCCGAGGGCGAGCGCGGCCGGTAACTGTCCGCGTCCCAGCGAGTTGAACGAGCCCCGCAGGATCTCGGATACGTAGGCGGCAGTATTCATCGCGAGCGCGAGAATGCCGGCTTGTAGCGGGGACAGCGGCACGTTCAGTACCGAAGGCAACACATAGTAAGCGACCAGCATCTGGATCAGCGCGGGCGTACCGCGGATCACGCTGACGTAGGCCAGCACCAGCGAGGCCAGCACGCGGCCGCCGTGCAGGCGGGCCAACAGCAGGATCGAGCCCAGCACGATTCCGATAGCGAACGCCACGATACTCGCGAAGATCGTTATGGCGGCACCGCCGAGCACGTCATGGAAGAATGGACCGAGCGTCGCGATCTGCGTGCTCACGAAGGATGACATGCTGTGTTCCGCTTCAGACTGCGCCTTCTGGCAGATAGCCACTGGAAGGCAGGTTCATCGTGTAGCCGAACCACTGCTTCTGCAGATCCGCCAGCTTGCCGTTCTTTGCCAGTTCGTCGAGCGTGGTGTTGATGAACGCGCGGATCTCCAGGTCTTGGGGATTCGAGACCCACGCGAGGTATTTCGGCTCGCCGATCTTACCGACCACACGATATTGGCCAGGTTCCCGCTTCATCAGCACCGCGACGATGTTCGACGGCATGATGCCCACGTCCAGCGTTTTGTTCGACAACGCGACCATGACGTCGGGATACGCCTGAAAGAGTTTCATGTCCGAATAGCCGGCACCCTTCGCTTTCAATTGCGTATCAAAGGCTTGCGCGATCGGCTGCGACGACGAGCCCATTTGTGTTCCGACCACGTGGCCGGCGACGTCGTCGGGCTTGGCGATGCGGTTGTCATCCGCGCGCACGACCAATTGCGTATCGACAACGCCGACGGGTTGCGAAAACGCAAAGCGCCGCGCCCGTTCTGGATTGATGCCGACGCTCGTCGCGACAAAATCGAATTTGTGCGTCATCAGGCCAGGCAGCAGTCCCTGAAACGGCAGGTTGACCTGGTTGAGCGTAACGCCAAGTTTGCTTGCCATGTATTCGAGAATGTCGTGGCCGTAACCTACCACCTTGCCATTTTCGACGAATTCGAAAGGCTCGTAAGCCGCTTCGGTGCCGACCGTAAGCTTGCCGCGCTTACGAATGTCAGCAAGCGACCCAACTTCGGCAAATGCGAACGAAGGGACCGTCAAGGCAAGCGAAACGCCGCCTGCCAGTGTGATGAATCTGCGTCGGTTGAGCGTGGTCATGAGTGTCCTGGCAAGTGGTTAAGCGTTCGCTGACATGCAATGTAGGCGGTCAAAATAGTTTTGAAAAACTATTTTTGTGCTGATATGGTTCCGGAATTCAAGACCTTTAGCGGCACTCCTTCGATGAAAAAGATGGCTCTGGACGAGCGCGACCTTCGTTCGTTGCGGGTGTTCTGCGCTGCGGCGCAAGCGAGTGGTTTTGCGGCCGCGGAACGCACGTTGTTCATGTCGAAAGCATCGATCAGCCGGCACATCAATGAGGTCGAGGCGCGTCTTGGAATCAAGCTCTGTGAGCGTGGGCCGGGAGGCTTCCAACTGACTGAGGGCGGCGAGGTGGCGTTGCGTGTGTCACTTCAGGCGCTCGAAGCGCTCGAGCGGATCAAGCCGGAAGTCGATGCTGTGCGTGGCGTGCTTTCCGGCCCGTTGGTGGTGGGCGTCTCCGAGCATGTTTTGGCGAACGAGGGTTGCCGCGTCGCCGACGCACTCGCTGAATTGAGCCGGGTCGCGCCGCTTGTGACGCCGACGTTGAAGGTGATGACCACCGGCGATCTCGGCACGGCCCTGGTAGAGCGTCGCGTGCAGATTGCCATTCGCGGAGCCTACAGGCGCCTCAGGACCTTTCGTCACTATCCGTTGTTCACGGAGACGCATCGCGTGTTCTACCGCCCCGGAGCGGCCGGCGAGATTGCCGGGGATTGCGATACACGGGAGCTGCCGCTCGTCTATCGCCCGCATCCTTTCGTGGAAGACGCACTTACGACGCATGGGTTCCGGCAGGGCCCGGAAGTCAGCGGGCTCGAAGCCGTCGCGACGATGGTTGCGACGGGATGCTGCGTCGGCCTGCTGCCCGAGCACTATGTGGCACAGTTGTCGCCGCGTTACGAATTCGCTGTGCTGCCTCAATCGCCGCACTACCTGATGCCATTCTGTGCGATTGTCGAGGAAGCGCGTCCGCTTACGCGCAGTGTTGAAGCGTTCCTGAATCTGCTGCTTGCAGCACACGGCTGATCCGCGCATCAGTCTCGCCTTGGCTGC
>JBEKNG010000143.1:0-10142 GCA_049523075.1 Paraburkholderia sp. | reverse complement strand
AGCGGTTTGTGTCGAGCACTTCATCGAGCGGCACGACGCCGAAGCGGCTCACGAGTTGCACCGCGCGCGGATTGATGCGGGCGAGGATGCGTTGCAAACGCGTGAGATCGTCCGCGCTGACGAGATCTGCCTTGTTCACAACGAGTACGTCGCAGAACTCGATCTGTTCGATCAGCAATTCGACCAGTGTGCGGTCGTCCGCTTCGCTTGCGGCAATGCCGCGTTCGGCGAGCGCGTCAGCCGAGCCGTAGTCGCGCAGGAAGTTGAACGCATCGACCACCGTCACCATCGTGTCGAGCCGCGCTACGTCGGAGAGCGAGGTGCCGTCGTCGTCGACAAAGGTGAAGGTTTCGGCGATCGGCATGGGTTCGGCGATGCCGGTCGATTCGATCAGGATGGCATCGAAGCGCTGTTCGCCGGCGAGGCGGCGGATTTCGGTCAACAGATCATCGCGCAGCGTGCAGCAGATGCAGCCGTTCGTCATCTCGACGAGCTGCTCTTCCAGATGGGACAGCGCCGCGGCATCGCGCACGAGGGTCGCATCGATATTCACGGCAGCCAGATCGTTGACGATCACGGCGACGCGCAGGCCCGCGCGGTTGGCCAGAATGTGGTTCAGGAGCGTGGTCTTGCCGGCGCCCAGAAAACCGGAGAGCACGGTGACGGGCAGGGTCGGCTGGTTCATCGCAGTACGGAAACGGAGAGAATTAGGAGGCGTGCCGGGCGCGTAGCGGGGCGCTGAGCTGACGGCAGCACGAAGCCGCATTGTGCATCAAACCCGCGCCGGCCGCGCAAAACGTCATCAAGCAAACGCCGGGCCGCCCCAGGTTTGCCGCCCCGAAAGAAGTCCCCTTGGGAGATTGGCTCCCCCTCGGGGGAGCTGGCGCGAAGCGCCAGGTTTGGGGCGCTTACCTCGATGCCTGAAGCAGATTCCATTTCCGCAGGATGGCGACGATCTGTTGCGCATACTGGTCGCGCAACGCAGGCGTCTCCGAATGGTAGGCCCCGACCGCCTGCCAGGAGTTGCCATACTTGTTCATCTGCTGGCGCAGATGCCAGGCGGCGATATAGACGTTCTTGCACGGCTCCATCAAGGTGTTGGTGGAGATGCCGTATTGAGCCAGAGTCGGCAGATGAACCGAGTTGATCTGCATGAGGCCGTAGTCGGTCGAGCCATTCGCATTCTTGTGCAGGGCGTCCGGCCGGTTGTGCGATTCCTGCCAGGCAATGGCCCGCAAAATCAGCGGGTTAACCTTTTGATAGTGAGCCGCTTCATCAAAACAGTCGGCGTGCGCCGACCCCGCTGCGAGCAGCGTTCCGAGTACCGCGGCAACTGTCAGAAGGGCCTGTTTCATCGCTCAAGATGACTAAACAATTGACGAAAGTAAGATCCGGTAAGGCATCGGGCTAGGATGCGCCTCAGAACCGCTCCAGACCCGCCAACACCGAGCCTGTGGCGGACATCGGGGAAAACCCGCGCAGGCGAGCCGCGTCCGGTAGGGTCAACGGCCCGTATGATACCGACAGGCACTCGAGCGTCAAGTTGACCACTCGACATAAGCGCGCGAAAAACGTACATCACCGATCGGGTCCACAAGTTCTTACCAAAGCTTTCAGAATTTTGACAGTCTGCGAGGCTATTTAGAGTAATCGCACGGAGCCGTGGTTTTGTGACAAATCCGACATGAAAAGCTGTTACTGTTCATTTTTTTCGGACATAGGCCGGAAGGCAGTCGGGGTTGCCTGCGCCCGCAGGGGCGTGAGGAGGCCGGGGGGATGGCCGGACCGTACCTATGTTTGCTGCGCATGACAGCGGATCGTTTCGGCGATCGGCATCGACATCGAACTCCATGAGAAGAAATCGTATGGCATTGCGTCGCGTCGCAACGGCGCTGCTGGTGGCTGGACTGATCACTGCGCAGACCGCACACGCTCAGGTGACACTCAACTTCGTCAACGCCGACATCGATCAGGTGGCCAGGGCGATTGGCGCCGCAACCGGCAAAACGATCATCGTCGACCCGCGCGTCAAGGGTCAGCTGAACCTCGTCTCCGAAAACCCGGTGCCCGAAGATCAGGCGCTCAAGACCTTGCAGTCTGCGCTGCGGATGCAGGGCTTCGCGCTCGTGCAGGATCACGGTGTGCTGAAGGTGGTGCCGGAGGCCGATGCGAAGCTGCAGGGGGTTCCGACCTACGTCGGCAACGCGCCGGTGGCGCGTGGCGATCAGGTGATCACGCAGGTGTTCCAGCTCAGGAACGAATCGGCGAATAACCTGCTGCCGGTGCTGCGTCCGCTGATCTCGCCGAACAACACGCTGGCGGCCTACCCGGCCAACAACACGATTGTCGTGACCGACTATGCCGACAACGTGCGGCGTATCGCGCAGATCATTGCAGGTGTCGATACGGCCGCCGGCCAGTCGGTGACGGTGGTGCCGCTGAAGAACGCGAACGCGCTCGATATCGCCCCGCAGTTGACCAAGATGCTCGACCCCGGCGCGATCGGCAGTACCGATGCGACGCTGAAGGTGTCGATCACCGCGGACCCGCGCACCAACTCGCTCCTGATCCGTGCGACGAACGGCGCACGGCTTGCCGCGGCGAAGGAGCTCGCGAAGGAACTCGATGGGCCGACCGCCATCCCCGGCAACATGCACGTCGTCCCGCTGCGCAACGCGGACGCGACGACGCTCGCGAAGACCTTGCGCGGGATGCTCGGCAAAAGCGGCGACTCGGGCTCGTCGGCCAGCTCGAACAGCGCGAATTCGTTCAACCAGAACGGCGGTGGCGGCGGTTCGTACGGCAGCAATTCGACCGGCGCGGCGGGTACGCCGCCGCTGCCGTCGGGCAGTCTCGGCGGTGGCTCGACGTCGTCGCCGATGGGCGGGGGGGGAAGCTCGGGCGCGAGCGGCGCTTCCGGCGACACGATCGGCACCGACAAGGACAAGACCGACGACAATCAGCCGGGCGGCATGATCCAGGCCGATTCGGCGACCAACTCGCTGATCATCACGGCGTCCGAGCCGGTGTACCGCAACCTGCGGGCGGTGATCGACCAGCTCGACGCGCGGCGCGCGCAGGTCTATATCGAGGCGCTGATTGTCGAGCTGAATTCGAACACGAACGCCAATCTCGGCATTCAGTGGCAGGTCGCGACCGGTTCGGTTCTGGCCGGCACCAACCTGGCGACCGGCTCCGGCAACAGCATCATCAACCTGACGGCAGCGGGGGCCACCGGCGGTCTCGCGGGAGCACTTGCGAGTAACAGTCTCCAGCAAGGCCTCAACATCGGCTGGGTGCACAACATCTTCGGTGTGCAGGGACTCGGCGCGCTATTGCAGGCGCTGTCGCAGACCGCAGACGCGAACGTGCTGTCGACGCCTAACCTCATCACGCTCGACAACGAAGAAGCCAAGATCGTCGTCGGTACGAACGTGCCGATCCAGACGGGGGCGTATTCGAACCTCACGAGCGGCACTACAAGCGCGGCGTTCAATACCTACGACCGCGTCGACGTCGGCCTGACGTTGCACGTCAAACCGCAGATCACCGACGGCGGCATTCTCAAGCTGCAGCTCTACACGGAAGACTCGGCGATCGTGACCGGCACGACCAACGCGGCGACCAACCCGGCCGGCCCGGAGTTCACCAAGCGTTCGATCCAGTCGACCGTGCTCGCGGATAACGGCGAGATCATCGTGCTGGGCGGCCTGATGCAGGACAACTACCAGGTTAGCAACAGCAAGGTGCCGCTGCTGGGCGATATTCCGTGGATCGGCCAGTTGTTCCGTTCTGAACAGAAGAGCCGCAACAAGACTAACCTGATGGTGTTCCTGCGCCCTGTGATCATCAACGATCGCGATACGGCGCAGGCTGTGACGTCGAATCGCTACGACTACATTCAAGGCGTAACCGGTGCGTACAAGTCGGACAACAACCTGATCAAGGACAAGGACGATCCGGTGGTTCCGCCGATGCCGCTCGGCCCGGCCGAGGGCGGCTCGCCCGCGATGAACCTGTTCAATCTCGACCAGATGCGCCGTCAGCAGGCGGCGCCGCCGCCGGCCTCTACTCCCACACCGGTGACGAATGGTGGTGCTGTGCAAACCAATCCGGTGATGAACGGAGCGCCTGCCCAGTCCAACCCGGTGCCAAATGGTCCCGCCGTCCAGACCAACCCGGTAACCGTCGCTCCTGCCACCACGGCGCCAGGAGCGCAGCCGTGAGCACGCCGTCCACGCCGCCATCAGGTACTGCGCCGTCGGCTATTGCTGCGCGGCTCGTGCCCTACGGGTTTGCGCGTAGTGGACAGATTCTGGTTGCGCATCAGCACGCTGACGGACTGGAAGTCTGGATCAGCGAGCGCACGAGCGATGCTGCGCTCGCCGAAGTGGCGCGCAATTTCGGCGCGCTTTCGGTGGTGCGTTTGCCGGCGGACGAACTCGCGTTGGCGATCAATCAGGCATACGCGCGCCACGATGGCAGCGCGGCGCAAGTGGTCGGTGAAGTGGAAGGCGAGGTGGATCTCTCGCGGTTGATGCAGGAGATTCCCGAGGTCGAGGATCTGCTCGAATCGGAAGACGACGCGCCGATCATCCGCATGATCAACGCGCTGCTTACGCAGGCGGCGCGTGAACAGGCTTCGGATATTCACATCGAGCCGTTCGAGAACGCGTCGGTGGTGCGCTTTCGCGTCGACGGCACGCTGCGCGACGTGGTGCGGCCGAAGAAGGCGCTGCACGGCGCGCTGATCTCGCGGATCAAGATCATGGCGCAGCTCGATATCGCCGAAAAGCGTCTGCCGCAAGACGGCCGGATCACGCTGCGGGTGGGCGGCCGGCCGGTGGACGTGCGGGTCTCCACGTTGCCGACGGGGCACGGCGAGCGCGCGGTGCTGCGTCTGCTCGAGAAGGACGCCTCGCGCCTGAATCTCGAAGCGCTCGGGATGGGCTCGGACACGCTGGTGAAGTTCGACAAGCTGATTGGGCGCCCGCACGGCATCGTGCTGGTGACCGGGCCGACCGGTTCGGGCAAGACGACCACGCTGTATGCGTCGATGTCGCGCCTCGAAACCACGACGAGCAACATCATGACCGTCGAAGACCCGATCGAATACGATCTCTCGGGTATCGGCCAGACGCAGGTCAACGAGCGTATCGGCATGACCTTCGCGCGGGCGCTGCGCTCGATTCTTCGGCAGGACCCGGACATCATCATGATCGGTGAAATCCGCGACCTCGAGACAGCGCAGATCGCCGTGCAGGCGTCGCTGACGGGTCACCTTGTGCTGGCTACGCTGCACACCAACGACGCGGCATCCGCGGTGACGCGTCTGACGGATATGGGCGTCGAGCCTTATCTGTTGGCTTCGTCGTTGCTGGGCGTGCTGGCGCAGCGCCTCGTGCGCAGGTTATGTCAGGTGTGCCGCGAAGAACGCACCGACGCGGATGGCCATGTGAAATGGCATCCGGTCGGTTGCGACAAATGCGGCCAATCCGGTTATGCGGGACGGCGCGGCGTGTACGAGCTGCTGCTGATCGACGATGAGATCCGCACGCTGGTTCACCGCAACGCGGCGGATTCGGAGATTCTCACTGCGGGCCGCGCCCAAGGCATGCGCACGCTGCGTGAAGACGCCGACCGCTGGCTCGCCACGGGTCTGACTTCGCTCGAAGAAGTGATCCGCGTGACGGGCGGAGCATAAGCCCATGCCGGCATTTCGTTTCGAAGCAATCGATGCGACCGGCAAGGCCCAAAAAGGCGTGCTGGACGCGGACAGCGCACGCGGTGCTCGCACGCATCTGCGTGGCCAGGGGCTGACCCCGCTCGTCGTCGAACCGGCCTCGAGCCGCACGCGCGGCGAGCGCAATCAGCGGCTCTCGCTCGGGCGGCGGCTGTCGCAACGCGAACAGGCCATTCTCACGCGCCAGCTGGCGAGCCTGTTGATTGCCGGCCTGCCGCTCGACGAAGCGCTTTCGGTGCTGACCGAACAGTCGGAACGCGACTACATTCGTGAACTGATGGCGTCGATTCGTGCGGAAGTGCTGGGCGGCCATTCGCTCGCCAATGCGCTACAGCAGCATCCGAAAGATTTCCCGGAGATTTACCGCGCGCTGGTGGCCGCGGGCGAACACACCGGCAAGCTCGGTCTGGTGCTGTCGCGCCTCGCCGACTACATCGAACAGCGCAACGCGCTCAAGCAGAAGATCGTGCTGGCGTTCACCTATCCGACCGTCGTCACGATCATTGCGTTCGGCATTGTCACGTTCCTGCTGAGCTATGTGGTGCCGCAGGTCGTCAACGTGTTCGCGAGCACCAAGCAGCAGTTGCCGTTTCTCACCATCATGATGATGGCGCTGTCCGGCTTCGTGAGGCAATGGTGGTGGGCGGTGCTGATCGCGGTGGCGCTGCTGGTGTATATCGTGAAATCGATTCTGGCGCAGCCTGGCCCGCGTCTCGCCTTCGACCGTTGGCTGTTGACCGCCCCGCTGCTCGGCAAGCTGGTGCGCGGCTATAACACGGTGCGTTTTGCGAGCACGCTCGGCATTCTGACGGCAGCCGGCGTGCCGATCCTGCGCGCGCTGCAGGCGGCGAGCGAAACGCTGAGTAACCGGGCGATGCGCGACAACATCGACGATGCGATCGTGCGGGTGCGCGAAGGCACGTCGTTATCGCGCGCGTTGGGCAATACGAAGACGTTTCCGCCGGTGCTGGTCCACCTGATCCGTTCGGGCGAAGCGACCGGTGACGTGACGACGATGCTCGATCGCGCGGCGGAAGGCGAAGCTAACGAACTGGAACGGCGCACGATGTTCCTGACGAGCTTGCTGGAGCCGTTGCTAATTCTTGCGATGGGCGGTGTGGTGCTGGTGATCGTGCTGGCGGTGATGCTGCCGATCATCGAGTTGAACAACCTGGTGCAGTGACGCGCCATTGAGCGCGCTTTGGGTGGTGAAGCGCGCGGCACAAGATGTGCGGGCGCCTCAAAGATGGCGACCGCGGCGCCCTGCTCAGCGCACGTAGATGGTGGGACCGGGCGGGTTGGCGGGCAGGAACACTTCGGAATGGACGCCGTTGCGGTCGATGATGATCGAACGGGGGCGCACTTCGGAGAGCTTGGCGCCTTGCATGATGGCGCTGCCGAGCGACACGGCTCGCGGCGGTCCGCCGCCGGCGCTGATGATGGCCGCGCCACCTTCCTGGAGCGAGAGAATGCCGAACAGGTGGACGTCCTGGTTGGCGGTGCGCTGGAGCTGGCCGCCGAATAGTGTGGCGGCCTGTTCGACCGAGACCGGCGCGCGCACCGCCGCTGCCGGCGACGGTGCGCCGCGCAGTGCAGTGAGCGTGACGATCCAGTAGGTGAGCGTCGCGCAGAGCACGGCGAACAGCGCGAGCGACAGAAGGCGGATTTGGATGGCGTTCATGCACATCATTGTACGGAGTATTGTGAAATTTGCGGTGGGGGAAAACGCACCTAACCTGACGCTTCGCGCCAGGTTTCCCCGAGGGGAGGCGAGAAACTTGAGGCGGCCCGGCGTTTTCTCGCAACCCTTCAAGTGCATGACATTAAAATGACAAACCGGGTGTATTAAATCGCGCACTGGCCAGAGCCCGCGCGACGCCCGCCGGTGACAAAAATCTTCCTGAAAGAGGTAGCAAGCTATGCAAATGTGGACCACTCGCCGCACAGAAATCGCGGGTCTGGGTAACCGTCGTCAACGCGGTTTTACGCTGATTGAAATCATGGTGGTGATCGCGATTCTCGGCATTCTGGCCGCGCTGATCGTGCCGAAGATCATGAGTCGTCCCGATGAGGCGCGGCGTGTCGCCGCAAAGCAGGACATCGGCACGATCATGCAGGCCATGAAGCTGTACCGCCTCGACAACGGTCGCTATCCGAGCCAGGACCAGGGACTGCGCGCGCTGGTTGAAAAGCCGAGCACGGATCCGGTGCCGAACAACTGGAAAGACGGCGGTTACCTCGAGCGTTTGCCGAATGACCCGTGGGGCAATCCGTATCAGTACCTGAACCCCGGCGTGCACGGTGAGATCGACGTATTCAGTTACGGCGCCGACGGCAAACCGGGCGGCGAAGGCAACGACGCCGACATAGGGTCGTGGGAATGACCTGTTGAGTCTTTTGCGGACTCTCACCTGGCACCGGCACCATGTCTCTGTCCGATTGCAAGTCTTATGTGGCCACTGAGCGTGCGGCGAGAATGCGGCGCACTGTGGCGGGCTGCGCGTGCCGGCAACCCGTGGCGCTGACGCGCGGCGGCTGCTGGCACACTAGACGGCAGGCCGGTTTCACGTTGCTGGAGATGCTGGTGGTGCTGGTGATTGCTGGGCTGCTGGTGTCGCTGGCATCGGTGGCGATGACGCGCAATCCGCGCACGGACCTCAATGAAGAGGCACAACGTTTGGCATTGCTGTTCGAATCGGCTGGCGATGAAGCGCAGGTGCGGGCACGGCCTATCGCGTGGCAGCCGTTCGATGGCGGTTTTCGCTTCGACATGCATACCGATGACGGCTGGCGCCCGTTGCGCGACGACCTGCTTGGGCCGCGGCGCTGGGAAGGTGGGGTGACGAGCGTGACGATCGACTATCCGGGCTCAGACGTGCATCCGTCGCGCGTGGTGTTCGGCACTGAGAGCATCGATGCGCCGGTGCAGGTCACATTGTTTTCCGCTGGGGGCTCGGCGCGGATCGTCGGGATGGGCAATGGCCGCTATGAGGTGCGTTGAGATGGACGGCCGGCTGAGGGATGGTGTTTGCGCGCGGGCATGTCGGCGTTCGCAGCGCGGCTTCACAATGATCGAAGTGCTGGTGGCACTGGCGATTATCGCGGTGGCGCTGGCCGCATCGCTGCGCGCGGTGGGCAATCTGGCGAGCAGCGAGGTCGAGTTGCATCAGCGGCTGTTGGCGGGATGGAGTGCCGACAATACGCTGGCGCAACTGAAGCTTGCGCATAGCTGGCCGGAGGTGGGATCGAGCAGTTTCGACTGTTCGCAGGGGAATTTGCAGATGCTTTGTACGGAGAGCGTGACGGCGACGCCGAACCCGGTGTTCCGTCGTGTCGAAGTGTTGGTGACGACACCGGGCCGCGCCGGCAATCTTGCCCAGATGGTGACGGTGGTGGCGAATGAAACGAACCGTTCGCTCTGAGCGCCGCGGCCGCGGGCGGTCGCGAGGTTTTACGCTGATTGAGCTGCTGGTCGCGATAGCGATTCTGGCGGTGATTGCGGTGTTGTCGTGGCGGGGTTTGGACCAGATCATCCGCGGGCGGCAGACGATCACGAACGCGATGGAAGACGAGCGGGTGTTTGCGCAGTTGTTCGACCAGATGCGCATTGATGCGCGCCACGCGGCGACCGACGACGAGTCGGGGCAGGCGGCGGTATCGGTGAGCGGCAATGTGCTGCAGATTGTGCGCGAGCTTGACTTACCGGAGACGGCGCCGCGCTTGCAGGTGGTGCGGTATCGGGTGGCTGACGGGCGGGTGATCCGGTATGCCTCGCCGCCGCTTGGCAATTTGGGTGAGTTGCAGGGGGCGTTGCGGGGTGGCGAGGGAGAGGGGTGGAGTGCGGTGCCTTTGATGGGCGGTGTGGGGTTGATCAATGCACGGCTTTACGTGCCGAAGGTGGGTTGGACGACGCAGATGAAGGATGTGCAGGCGGCGATTACCGAGGCTGATAACAATCTCAAAGTTCCCCAGCTGGGGGGGGCTCCGCTGCCGCGGTCTGTTACCGGGCTTGAGGTTGTGATTGGGGCTACTTCGTTGGCGCGGCCTGTTACCAGGGTTTTTCTCGTCGGAGAGTGATGCTGTGGGGTTTGATTTACTGCTACCGCCGGGGTTCTCTCTTTCTTTTTCTGCTGCGCAGGCGGGGGGGCGTTTGCCTGCGGTGTTGGCCTTTCCTTGTTTTGTTATCGGTGTGGTCAGGTTTGTTTTCGGTTGTTTGCCTACGGCGTTGGCCTTTCCTTGCATTCTTATCGGTCTATTAGCTTCGCCCCTGTGCGGGGCAGCACTTACTTTCTTTGCCGCCGCAAAGAAAGTAAGCAAAGAAAGCGGGCTCACACCGCTAGCCTGTAGGTGTCCATCTCTGTCCTCGAACCGGAAACGGCCCAAGACGAGACCCGCCCTC
>JBEKNG010000142.1:0-10166 GCA_049523075.1 Paraburkholderia sp. | reverse complement strand
ACCCAAATTACCGGCGACGCCGGGTGCGGCCCAACGCGTCCCGGCGCCATTTCGAACTGAGAAGAGCGTCGTCCGACGTCTGCCTTTATAGGCGATCGCAGCGCCGCGCGTTCATGCCACTTTCATGCTGTGTTGTGCGCGCTGTCGCCGCCGGTGACATCAAGCGCCGCGCCGGTCACCATGCGCGCATCGTCTGATGCGAGATACACGTAAGCCGGCGCGACATGGTCCGGGTCGATCCACGGCACGCCGAGCGGCGTTTTTTGCGTAAGCGCCTCTACTACCTTCGGCTCGAGCGGCGGTTCAGGGACCTTGCCGCCTTTCGCCTCTTTTAATGCCTGCGTGTAGCGGCTTTCGTTGCGCGTCAACTCGGTATCGATCAGGCCAGGGATGACCGCGTTCACGGTAATCCCGAACTCGCCGAATTCCAGCGCCGCCGACTTCATCAGGCCCAGCAGCGCCCATTTCGATGCCGAATAGCCGGCGCCATCGCGCATGCCGTGGCGCCCCTGCGTCGACGAAGTGACGATGATCCGGCCGTGTCTGCGTGCGGCCATCGCCGGCGCTACTGCCCGAATGCAGTTCAGCGTGCCGGTGAGGTTGATGTCAAGCTGGTCCTGCCAGTCCGCGTCCTCGAGTTCCAGCAGCGGTTTGAACGACTGGATGCCCGCGATCGCCGCCAGGATCGCAATCGGGCCGAAGTCCCGCTCGGCTGCCGCGGTTATTTCCTGCAGTCGCGCGTAATCGCGGATATCGGCAGGTTCCGGGCGCCACTGGCCGCCCGCCTGCTCGACCAGTCGTCCGGTCTCGGCCAGATCCGCTTCGGTCGGGATGGCGTAGCGCTGGATCGCGCTTGCCCGGCGTGCGATGTCCAGACCCACGATGTTCGCCCCTTCCCGTGCGAACGCCACTGCAACCGAGCGGCCGATGCCGCGCGCTGCGCCCGTGACCAGCGCGACCTTGCCCTGCAGCCGGCCTTCACCTTTTCTTGCCGGCGATGATGTCGATGTGCTCATGCTTGCCCCTCGTAAGTATCGGATCCTGTGCTGGCCGCTGCGGCATCTGGCGCGTCTGCAGCCTTCGCTTCAGGCTTGCGCGTGATGGTGACGCGTTCGAGCTTGCGCGGAATCTGTTTGAAAAGTGCCTGGCGTTGGTTGAAGCACGATTGATTCCCGGGCACCGCGAACCCCGACGTCACCGCCAGTGGCCTGATGTGTCTGCGTGGCTGATGATCGACGTCCCTAGCTGAGGCGCGGATTGAACTGGACGTGGTGGGTCGAATGCGGGCACTTTGAGACATTCGACGGCACCGCTTAAACTGTTGACAATCATTGCTTCCTGGCGCGCAGCGAACAAAATGAGCGCAATTGAACTGTTGAGACCTACGACCGCATTGCTGCCGAGCTACGTTTCGGCTCTTGAGACGGGATGGTCACCTGACAATGTTCGTAAAGAGGTCGCTGCGCGCGAACAATTGCACGCTATCGAAGTGAACGCGGAGGCATTTGTCGATGGCCTGGATGATCCGACTGCATCGGGCGGCCCGATTCCTTTGCCGGATGGCTCGACCGTCGCCCGTCTGCCAGGCATTGTGCGATGGATTTGGGACGGCGATGTTAGCGGCGCAATCGGATTTCGTTGGCAGGCTGGAACGACCGAATTGCCGCCGAATGTGCTCGGACATATCGGCTTCTCTGTCGTGCCGTGGAAGAGAGGCAACGGCTACGCCAGGCAGGCGCTCAATTTGATGCTCGGCGAAGCGAGGCGCCAAGGTTTGTCCTACGTCGAGCTAACGGTTGACCCCGGAAATATAGCCTCGCAGCGGGTTATCGCAGCATGCAATGGTGTCTTGATCGAGTGCTTCCGAAGGACGGCGGCCTATGGATTTGCTGAGTCTCTTCGCTACCGCATTGAACTAGGCCACTGAGGAACCTGTCGGGTCCTGTTCGACCTGGCCGCGCGAGAGTGCCTGCACCGCAACGATTGGTGCCAGGCGTGCGGGTGTCGGACGCCCGTGTACGCGCTTGCGGGACCGCGAGCACGCAGAACTTCGCAGACTGCGTTCTTCAATACTCCAAAACCTGTTGATCATTGGTCCGCCGGCCTGCGTCGAATCACGGCCAGCGCCGCACTACAGAGCTCGCACGATTGCCAGCGAAATTGAAATAGTTATTTCTGTCTATCGAGGCAATTTCTTAATAGCAAAGGGTTTACACTCAGCCCCCATCGAGGTGCTGACAGAGTTCGAAAGCAGAGTCACAGCGCCTTCCTGAACTGATGTGAATTGGAATGGAGTCCATCATGACGAACAAGATTCTTGCCGCTGTCCTCGTTGCCGCTTCAGCCACGTTCGCCGTTTCGGCGTTCGCAGCGGGCTACGATGTCGCCCCGGCCGCTCCGGCTGCGCAGTCGAGCCAGCCCCTCACCCGCGCCGAAGTACGCGCCCAACTGGTGGAAATCGAACAGGCGGGCTATAACCCGGCTCGCGGCAACGATACGAACTATCCGACCGACGCCCAGGCCGCCGAAGCGCGCGTGTACGCGCAGCAGGCCGACACGAGCGGTTTTGGCCCGGCCAGGCAGGGTACGTCGGAAGCCGGCCATCGCGCCGACCTGACGGTCAGCCCGTAATCGCCGCTCGCGCGCTTCGCATTTACGAAGGGACCACGCGGATCCAGCAGACTGTGATTGCGCGTGTACTGCAGCGCAGTTTCGCGGATTGACGTGCGCCCCGGACAACCGAAGCGAGCCAGTCTGGAATTGAAGCGGGCACAACCCTCTGACATGCAGGGTTGTGCCCGGTCTGACGGGCTTACTGGGCGCGGATCTCCAGTGCATTCTTCACCGACGTCACGCCCGCTACGCCTTGAGCGGTTTGCGTAGCGATGTCGCTTTGCCCTTGGTCTGACACGCGACCTTCCAACGTCACCGCACCGCCGCGTGCACGGACTGTGATGTTTTCAGCGGTCAAGCCCTTCGCTCTGGCCAGTGCCTTAAGCACCTTGCGTTGCAGAGCGCGGTTCGTGGCCTTGGTCGACTTGGCGCTTGGGGCAGCTGTCGTGTCGGGTGCAGCTGTCGCATCGCTGCTTTGCGCATAGGCGTTAAGAGACGCCAGTACGATAAGCGCGCCACTGATGGCCTTGATTGCCTGGGATGCTTTCATTTAACTATCTCCTGATGTCATGGTTCGTCACTGTTCCTCTTAAGTCTTATATTGACACTGTTCGATCAGAACGAGTGTTCAATACCTGCGTACACGCCAGTCTGGCTGTGGCCCGGAAGCGGGTTGTCCGGTTGCGAGTTGCCCGGAGTGCTCGGCAGGTTGGCTTCGAGGCTAAAGGTAGCATTGTTGCTGTTACGCACGCTAGCGACCTGGATGTCAAGCAAAGTGCGCTTGGAGAGGTTGTACGAACCGCCAATCGTGTACATGGTTGCGTTCCCTGCGCCATTGTTCGCATTGACGTGGTACACGGCGGCAATCAACTGCGCGGCCGGCGTAGCATGCCAGGTCACACCGCCGTATTCCTGGTTTGCTGTCGTCGCAACGCCAGTCGCGGCGCCGTTCACCCCCGAGCTACGCAAGCCGTCATACATGGCGTTCAGCGTGAATGGCCCCAGGATCACGTTGCCGCCAGCCATGTATTCGCGTGAGGAAGCCCACACACCGTCCGTTGCGTCGCCAAGGCCGCCGTTCACATTGCGAACTTCGTCATAGACACCGCGAAGCTGGACATAACTGTTGTTGTACTTGATTTCCACAGCGTCTGAACGGCCTTCATTGTTAAATTGACCGCCGTTGCCCGTAGCGCCCTCGTTAAAGTTCGTGGTGTTACCCAGTGAGTACTGGACGCGCGCTGCGAAGCCGCCGAAGGTTTGCGAGTCAAAATTGATGTTGTTGCTCGAAGCCTGCCAGTTGCGGCCACGTACAAGCGATGCCGACGACCAAGAGGACTGGGCGAACGGGTCATAGGCCCACAGGTCCTCTCCATCCAGGGTCAGCTCGCGACCCAAGGTCAAGGTACCAACCTGGTTGTCCGAAATCCCAACCAATGCATAACGATTGAAGAGTTCGCCACTACCGGGTAGGGCACCTGTCGCTGTGCTGAAAGAACCTTCCAAATGGAACACGGCCGACAAGCCACCGCCCAGGTCTTCCACGCCCTTCATACCCCAGAGGCTGGTACCCCAGTCACCGCTTTCCAGGCTGACGCGGGACGTGGAGCCCCCGCCGGTCGTGCTAGGTATTCCGCTCATGTATGCAACGCCCGCATCCAGGCGGCCGTACAGCGTCACGCTGCTTTGAGCGTGCGCAATGACGCCAGCCGACATCAGCGCAGCGGCGAGTAGAGCTTTTTTCATCGTCTCCTCCATACCCTATCAAAAAAGAAAAATAAGAAGTACTACTAATGGTGTCCGGACGCCGGAGGCGCCGAACAGACATCTCATACCAGGGAGACGGTTAGATCGATCGGGATGTGTTGTCACGACCAGATAGCCCAAGGCTATCTTTGCGTCACGTGGATCCTCGTCGACCAGTATCTCCCTGTGCTGCGTAGTCAAACTACTTTCAAATAACTTGCTTTTCGTACTTTGCCTACTGTTTTGTCAAGAATACCTGAGAGTCGGAAAGAAAAATTGATTCCGCTGGACTGGCGTGGCGAAATTGCAATATTGATCGGCGCAAGCGGACCCTCGAAAGTGCTAGAACCCCATATGACAAGGCATTCACAGTTCGCCAGGCGCAACACCAAGGATTGCCACTATTGACACTTAAAACAGAGAGAGTTATGACGCGCGAACATGTAAAATAACGAAATAAATTGGTAATGTTAGTAATATTTTAATTTTGTAGCTGTGCATCAGCATTTCGTTATGCCGTTAAACACCTTTCGGGTCGCGTTTCCTTGCATGGTAGTGTGTGCCGTTCGATAACGATCGGGCCGAAGGCCCCGCACGACAAGGGGTTCGCAGTTCGCAAGGTGTAGCGCTGAGGATTGCCAACGTTTTCGCCAATAATCTATGCGAGTAACGTATCGATTAATGGTTCCTTGCGCAATAATTGTAATTACAACGATTACCCGCATTGAAAATAATAATCTATTATAATAAATCATGGATTGATGGAGTTTTACGCAAGAATTACCCCAGATGACGGATGATCAGACGCGTGCAGGCAAGGCGACGAAACAAACAGGTAATATGCGTAATATTTGATTTGCTACAATCCGCATACTGACGCCTCTTTATACGGTTATACGTATTCGGGTCGCGTTTCATCGCAGCTTAGCGTGTGCCGTTCGATAACGACCAGGCCGAACGCGGCGTCCGCATACCCAAATTTCAACAGAAGATCTCGGATGAGCCGCCGCCGGTAATCGTGCAGGCTGGTTCGTTTAAGTCGATACCGGCACAGCAGCAGTATTGCTGGGTTGCCGGTGATAGTTCGCCTCAGCTTCTGTGGGCGGGGTATAGCCGAGCGGTTCCATCAGCCGATGATGGGTTGAACCAGCCTACCCATTCCAGGGGGCGCCAGTTCGACAGACTCACGGGTTTTTCACGGCGCACGACGATGAATCAGTTCCGCCTTATACAGGCTGTTGATCGTTTCAGCCAGCGCGTTGTCGTAGCTGTCTCCCTGGCTGTCGACGGACGGCTCGATGCCTGCCTGGGCCAGCGGTTCGCTGTAGCGAATGCTGACGCACAGGGAACCCGTGTCGTAGTGATGGATCAGCGTTCAGTCATTGTCCGGCCGGCGAGCGTACAGCGCCTGCTCAAGTGCATCCAGAACGAACTCCGTGATCACCGAAGAGCTATCGCGCCAGCCGACGATGCCTGGGCGAAAAAGGCGCTCGCCAACTTCAGGATCTCATTGGCACGGCGCAACTCCTTGACCTCGCGCGCCAGTGCCTTGAGGCGTTCGCGTTCCGACGTGGTTACGCCCTCGCGCTCGCCGCTATCGACTTCATCTCGTTTGACCCGCCCCGGCAATGTCTGGCTCGTGCCGCCGATCTTCGGGCCAATAGATTCGATCGCCGAGCGCTGTGACTGTGGCGGACACTCGATGTCCGCGCTGGAGCAAATGGACCATCTATTTCTGTTGATTGCAGGACCGCGCAAGACGGGCTGAACGCCGCCGCTGCGCCACAAAAAAATGCCATCTCAATGCTGGCAAACGACAACGGAGTGAGACGCGATGTCTACTGGTGTGAAAGGTAACGTTGTCCCAGGTGCGGGCCAGCACGCCGACGGACCGAGGCTGCTAGCCGACATCGGCGGCACCAACGCGCGCTTTGCGCTGGAGACAGGACCGGGGGACATTTTTCAGATGCGGGTATATCCCTGCGCCGACTATCCGGGCATCGCCGAGGTCATCAGGAAGTACCTGAAAGACATGCAGATTGGCCGCGTAAACCACGCGGCGATTGCGATTGCGGCCCCGGTCGACGGCGACCAGGTCAGCATGACCGACCACGACTGGATCTTTTCGATCGAAGCGACGCGCCGCGCGCTGGGCTTCGGCACGCTGCTGGTCGTCAACGACTTCGCGGCGCTGGCGATGGCATTGCCGGGCCTGACGGATTCGCAACGCATGCAGGTGGGCGGCGGCGCACGGCGGCCGAACAGCGTGATCGGGCTGCTCAGCCCCGGCACGGGTCTCGGCGTCTCCGGCCTGATTCCCGCCGCCGACCGCTGGATTGCGCTGGGCAGTGAAGGCGGCCATACCACCTTCGCACCGGTTGATGAGCGCGAAGATCGGGTGCTGCAATATGCGCGCAAGCAGTGGTCGCACGTGTCGTTCGAACGCGTCGCGACGGGTCCAGGCATCGAGGTGATTTACCGGGCGCTGGCAGCACGCGACAAGAAACACGTACCCTTCGACACCTCCGACGTGGTCAAACGCGCGCTCGAGGGCGAGCCGCTGGCGGCGGAATCGGTTGATGTGTTCTGCGGCATCCTGGGAACCCTCGCCGGCAACATTGCGGTGACGCTGGGTTCGCTCGGCGGCATCTACGTTGGCGGCGACGTGGTGCCGCGGCTGGCTGAGTTCTTCGCGCGTTCGTCGTTCCGTGAGCGCTTTGAGGCGAAGGGCCGCTTCGAGGCGTATCTGCAGAACGTGCCGACCTACGTCATCACCGCTGAGTATGTGGCCTTCCTCGGAGTCTCGGCGACGCTGGCGGAGCAGTTATCGAATCGTGCGGGCGGGAGTTCGTCGGCGGTGTTCGAGCGCATCCGCCAGATGCGCGACGGGTTGACGCCGGCAGAGCGGCGCGTGGCGGACCTGGCGTTGAATCATCCACGTTCGATCATCAACGACCCGGTCGTCGACATTGCACGCAAGGCCGACGTGGGCCCGTCGACTGTGCTCCGCTTCTGCCGCTCGCTGGGCTGGCCGAGGTTGTCCGATTTCAAGCTGAAGCTGGCGACCGGCTTGACCGGGACGATTCCGGCGAGTCACAGCCAGGTACAGCTGGGCGACACCGCGACGGACTTCGGCGCGAAGGTGCTCGACAACACGATCTCGGCGATTCTGCAATTGCGTGAGCATTTGAACTTCGAGCATGTCGAGCGGGCGATCGAACTGTTGCACGGCGCACGCCGGATCGAATTCTACGGGCTCGGCAATTCGAATATCATCGCGCAGGATGCGCACCTCAAGTTCTTCCGGTTTGGGATCCATACGATTGCTTATGGCGATCCGTACATGCAGGCTGCGTCTGCGGCGCTGCTTGGGAAGGACGATGTGATTGTCGCCGTGTCGAGGTCAGGGCGTGCGCCGGAGTTGCTGCGTGTGCTGGACGCGGCGATGCAGGCTGGGGCGCATGTGATTGCTATTACGTCCAGCAATACGCCGTTGGCTGAACGCGCTACTGTGGCGCTGGAAAAGGATCACATTGAGATTCGTACGTCGCAGCTTTCCATGATTTCACGGATCTTGCATCTGGTGATGATCGATATTCTTGCTGTTGGGGTGGCTATTCGGCGCGCTGTGCCTGGCGAGGATGTGATTGAGGCTGTCGCCAAGGTGCGCGGTAGCGCGGATGATGATGCCACTGCTGCGCTCGCCTGGCTGAGTCACGGGGCGGCTGCTTCCGCTACGGGTGCCGGTAAGAAGTCGGTTTTGCGAAACGGCGTGAAGCCTGACGTGGGGCTGGAACGGGCATGAATGAGGGGATGGGGAATTCCCAGAATCAAGATGGGATTGGTGCGCTCGCTCGCGAACGCGCGTAGCCGCTGACGCGTTAGTCGAAAAAAAAGCCGACTGATTAAAGTCGGCTGAAGATTCTGGCTATTCCGAGGGCCATGCCAGAATCTGAGAGAACCACATTATGCGGCAATATGCCTCAAACCGCCACAGAAAAGGCGATACGCTGCCATCAGGGGAGTGCGGCCGGCACGTCAGGCTAGATTGCCGCATGCTGTTGCTCACTTTCCGCCAGTGACATCGAGGAACGTTCCGGTGATGAAGGAAGCCTCGTCGCTTGCTAGCCATAGGATCGCCCGCGCAACCTCTTCAGGTTGACCGCCTCTTCCCATTGGGATCGAGTCTTTGACGCGATCCACCCGTCCCGGCTCTCCGCCGCTAGCATGCATGTCGGTGTAGATGTGCCCAGGGCAAATGCAGTTGACGCGTATCCCGTCCCGCGCGACTTCTTTGGCGAAGCCGGTAGTGAATGTCTCAACGGCGCCCTTCGAGGCTGGTACCACATCCGGTATTCGTTTTCGGGGTCGGCTGGCTGCAAGGCGGCGGCTATATTCTGGATGTTGTAGCCGTTGACCGAAACCAGTCCGCGCGCTCTCGACGGGTAGAGCGCTGCCACGATGCATGCCGCCCGGCCGCCCCAGTCGTATCCGCCGAGCGTGGCCTGGCCAATCTGAAGTGCATCGAGCAGCGCTAACAGGTCTGCCCCGAGCGCCGCCTGCTCGCCCGAGCGAAGTGTCGTGGGCGCAAGGAAGCGCGTTGCCCCGTATCCCCGAAGATAGGGGGAGATGACGCGAGCGCCCCGGGATGTCAGGCGTGGCGCCACTTCCTCGTATGCGTGGATGTCGTAAGGGAAACCGTGTAGCAGGACCACCGGCCATCCGTCGGCATCGCCCTGTTCGTCATAGGCCATGTCAAGCAGGTCGGTTGCAATTTGTTTAAGCATGGAGCCCTCCTTCGCATGAAGTCGTGCGGCCGGTTACGGCGGACTCGCGCCGATTGGCGATGCAGCATCGAGTTCCAGCTCGCGTGGAGCAGGGCGGCAAGGAGCACAATGCCGCCGGCATAACTGAACATGCGGGTTGCGGGCTGGAAAGTGAGCGGGAGATTAAATCAGCGATGCAATTGGCAGGATATCTATCTGATAGGGGTCCGACAAACCAGATAATTTGCGAACTCGAGTTAGATAAACTCTTCCGGATGAAACGGGTGCTGCCCCGCTCAATGCCTTGCGGGCCTTCCAGGCTGCGGGCCGATCTGAAGAATGCACTGATCGGCGCGGACGCCTCATACCGCGCTATTTGTTGCTCCCTGCGCCTGTTCCGTACAAGCCGTTGCTAAACCCGCCCGAACCCTCGGGCTTATCACCTTTGCCGGCCGTCGGGCCCCGGGCATTCCCCTTCGCCTCTTTAGCCTGCGGCGCATACGACTCGTTGACGGACGATGCAGCGGGGTCGGGGCGGGTACCCATTGCCGATGTCCTGCTGTCTTGCGACTGCGGGCCGTTGGGGCTGACGATCTGAGCAACGCTCAGGGTGGTGCTGGCGACCAGGACGATGCCGGACATCGCCGTCGCGACCCGACGCATAACCAGGCGCCCACTACAGCATGCGCCGGCATCGCTGGCTGGTGAATGTGTCTTTATCATGGTGGCCTCAGTTGTGAGTCGGGACACATGGGGCGCAGCATGCGGCATGCCCAACCGGATCGCGCGCGGACTGCACGAGCGGCGCCATCCCTAAGAATTCGTGCATCGCGTTACGGTAGGTGCGGTGCCCGACCGCAACCCGGCAGCAGCAGTTTTGCCGCTAGCTTTTCGACGTCAGAGCGCAGGCGGTCGATGGCCGCCGTCGCCGCCTGAGTGACCAGACTCCGTTGCCTCCGGAGGTCGCCTGGTGGCCGCAAAGGTTCGCGCGCCTGCTGCCTGGATCTACTGAAATCAGGGGCGTTCAAGCCGGATCGTGCA
>JBEKNG010000141.1:0-10177 GCA_049523075.1 Paraburkholderia sp. | reverse complement strand
ATCACGCAGCTTATGAATCTCCCGCTCGAACACCGGCGCCATCCGCGCCGCGCGCTCGAACAAACCCTCACGTTCATACAGATCGATCGTCGCACAAGCCGCAGCAGCCGCAATCGGATGCCCTGAATAGGTGTACCCATGAAACAGTTCGATGCCGGCCGGCGCCCCGTTGACGATCGAATCGTGCAGCTTTGCACTCGCCGCCACCGCCCCCATCGGCGCAGCGGCGTTGTTGGTGCCTTTCGCCATCGTCAGCAGATCAGGCGTTACACCGAAGTACTGGGCGGCAAACGGTGCACCCAGCCGTCCCCAGCCAGTAATGACCTCATCGAAGATCAGCAGGATGCCGTGCCTGTCGCAGATCTGGCGCAATCGCTCCAGATAGCCCTCAGGCGGGATCAGCACACCGGTCGACCCGGCCACCGGCTCGACAATCACCGCCGCGATCGTCGACGCGTCGTGCAGCGTCACGAGGCGCTCCAGTTCGTCGGCCAGATGCGCGCCCCACTTGGGCTGTCCCTTCGAAAACGCCGCCTCCTTGATATTGAGCGTATGCGGCAAATGGTCGACCGACGGCAACAGCCCGCCCGAAAACACCTTGCGGTTCGGCGCAATCCCGCCCACCGATATGCCGCCGAAGCCCACGCCGTGATAGCCGCGCTCCCGCCCGATGAAGCGCGTGCGCTGCCCCTCGCCCCGTGAGCGGTGGTAGGCGAGCGCGATCTTCAACGCGGTATCCACGGCCTCCGAGCCCGAGTTCACAAAAAAGATGTGTTTCAGGTCGCCCGGCGTGTACCTGGCAATCTTCGTGGCCGCCTCGAACGCCTTCGGGTGGCCCATCTGAAAGGTCGGCGCGAAATCCATCTCGGCGGCCTGTGCCTGCACTGCCGCCACAATCTCGTCGCGGCAGTGGCCGGCGTTGACGCACCACAGGCCGGCCGTGCCGTCGAGAATGCGTCGTCCGTCGTGCGACAGGTAATACATCCCTTTTGCGCTTGCCAGCAGGCGCGGCGCGCTCTTGAACTGACGGTTCGCGGTAAAGGGCATCCAGAACGCAGCCATATCCGGTGGATTGGCCTTCGTAGCGCGCTCGTTCATCTCGTGTCTCCTCGCAAGGTGGATCTTCCAGTGTAGGCATCCACACGCCCATGCACAAAGGCGCGGCGTCGATGCACCGTGGCCGCTCCCTGGCGGCTAAGCACGCTTCGTTGCAGCGCGGCACGCACCGCAAAGAGGCGAGACGTCTATACATGCACCAGTTTCGCGCTCAGTAAGCATAACGATACGAAATTAGCCACGACAGCACGACCGCATCGCAGCGCGCGCCCCGCCCTGCGCAGGTCAGATTTACCACTTGGCATGTGCCTTGCAGTACTGGTCTGGCAAGCAGTGCTGAACAGCCTTTGATGGCTGGAATCGACGCCCATAAAACACTCTTCAACAATGGCAAGGGGTAAGCAAATGAAACGTCGCAGTCTATTGAAACTCGGTTCAATGTCTGGTGCGTTGGCGCTCGCCGGCCAGAGTCCGTTTGCTAATGCGCAATCCGACAGCGGTCCGATCAAGGTCGGCGTCTTGCACTCGCTATCCGGCACGATGGCAATTTCGGAGACCTCACTGAAAGACACCGCATTGATGACGATCGCCCAGATCAATGCCAGCGGTGGCGTAAATGGCCGGCAGATCGAGGCGGTGGTGGTGGATCCGGCCTCGAACTGGCCGCTGTTCGCCGAGAAGGCACGCCAGCTCATCACCCAGGACAAGTGCGAGGTCGTGTTCGGATGCTGGACTTCGGTATCGCGCAAATCGGTGCTGCCAGTGTTCGAAGAATTGAACGGCCTGCTCTTCTACCCGGTGCAATATGAGGGCGAAGAAATGTCGCGCAACGTGTTCTACACGGGCGCAGCGCCGAACCAACAGGCGATTCCGGCCACCGAATACCTGATGAGCGCCGAAGGCGGCGGCGCCAAGCGTTTCTTCCTGCTCGGCACCGACTACGTTTATCCGCGTACGACCAACAAGATCCTGCGCGCATTCCTGCAGTCGAAAGGCGTCCAGGAAGTGGATATTCAGGAGGTCTACACGCCGTTTGGCCACAGCGATTATCAGACCATCGTCGCAAACATCAAGACCTTCTCGCAGGGCGGCAAGACTGCGGTGATCTCGACGGTCAACGGCGACTCGAACGTGCCGTTCTACAAGGAACTCGGCAACCAGGGCCTGAAAGCGACCGACGTGCCGGTGGTGGCGTTCTCGGTCGGCGAGGAAGAACTGCGTGGCATCGACACCAAGCCGCTGGTCGGCAACCTGGCGGCGTGGAATTACTTCATGTCGCTGCGCGATCCGGAAAACACCAAGTTCAAGGCAATGTTTGCCAAGTGGGTGAAGGACAACAACCTGCCCGGCGGCGACAAGCGCGTGACGAACGATCCGATGGAAGCCACCTTCGTGGGCATCCATATGTGGAAGCAGGCGGCCGAAAAAGCCAAGAGCACGGATGTGGACAAGGTCCGCGTGGCGATGATCGGCCAGACCTTCAACGCACCGTCGGGCTTTGTGCTGACGATGGATGGCAATCACCATCTGCACAAGCCTGTGATGATCGGCGAAGTGCGTGCCGACGGCCAGTTCAACGTGGTGTGGCGCACCAAGACGGCAATCCGTGCGCAACCGTGGAGCCCGTTTATCGCCGGCAACCAGGGCAAGCCGGATGTGGTCAGCTCGATCCCCGCGTTCCTGCGCCGTTCGCGGGTTGCCTGATGTAACGAAGGGCGTGCAGCGCTCGCCCGCTCAAAGCCAGTTGTGCCTGATGTATAGGCCTACTGGACGGCGCCCCCTTATCTTTACCGACTCGACAGCGCGGCATCCTCGGCGGGTTCGATGCCGCGCCGCCCTGCTGGTTAATCTTCAAAGGGCATCATGGCGTTTTCCATTCTGAGGCTCGCACGGCGCAGTATCGGTACGCTCGGTATCGCGCTCATCACCATTGCGCCGCTGGTTGCGTTCGCGCTGACTCCGGCGGACATCGCGCCACTCGCCGCCGACGACTTCGACGCGAAATCCGCAGCGATCGACAAACTGATCGCCAATCACGACGCGCCTTCCCACGCACTGCTCAAAGCCCTGTCCGAAGACAACGCGCTTACGACCGACTCCGGCGAAGTGCTGATCCAGGACGGCGACACGACCAAGGACGCCATCACCGGCAAAGCGGTCAGCGCCCCCGGTGCGCAACCGGTCACGCTGAACAATCTGCTGCGCTCGAAGGTCTCAGGTGCGCTATCGGGCTCACAACTCGACTCTCCGGATCTGGAAACGCGTCGCGCGGCCATTAACGCGCTGCTGCAGAATCCCGATCCGTCGATGAAACCGCTGATCGATGCGCAGCGCGCGAAGGAAACCGATCCGGGTCTGAAGAAGAAACTCGACACGCTGTGGGCCATGACGGCGCTGCACAACAGCGATCCGGCCACGCGCCTCGAAGCGGTGCAGCTCGTGGCCGCGCGCCACGATCTCGACATGAACGAACTGCTGCGGCCGCTCGTCGCGAAGAAGCCCGACGGTACGTTTGTTGAAAGCGACGACCGCGTGCGTGCCGCTGCGCAGGCCGGCATCGACGAGCTCGACGCAATCCAGCGCCGCAGCGAAATTGCGGGCACGCTGTTCGCGGGCCTGTCGCTCGGCAGCGTGCTGCTGCTTGCTGCATTGGGACTTGCCATCACGTACGGCCTGATCGGCGTCATCAATATGGCGCACGGTGAATTCCTGATGATCGGCGCCTACGCGACGTATGTCGTACAGAACCTGTTCAAGCGCTTCGCGCCTGGTGCGTTCGACTGGTATCCGTTGCTGGCGGTACCCGCGTCGTTCGTGGCTGCGGCGCTGGTGGGCATGGTGCTGGAGCGGCTCGTGCTCAAACATTTGTATGGACGCCCGCTCGAAACGCTGCTGACAACCTTCGGCGTCAGCCTGATCCTGATCCAGGCGACCCGGATGATCTTCGGTGCGCAGAACGTGCAGGTGAGCAATCCAGCGTGGATGAGCGGCGGTGTCACGGTGATGCCGAGCCTGATCCTGCCGTACAACCGTCTGGCAATCCTGGCGTTCTCGCTGATCGTGGTCGGCATCGCCTGGGCAGTGCTGACAAAAACGCGCCTCGGCCTGTTTGTGCGTGCTGTGACGCAAAATCGCCGGATGGCGGCATGCGTCGGCGTGCGGACTTCACGGGTCGATTCGTATGCCTTTGCATTTGGTGCGGGCATTGCAGGCTTAGGCGGCTGCGCGCTGTCGCAGATCGGCAATGTCGGTCCCGACCTGGGCCAGAGCTACATCATCGATTCGTTCATGGCCGTGGTGCTGGGTGGCGTCGGCCAATTGGCCGGAACGGTGATTGGCGGCTTCGGACTCGGTCTGATCAGTAAGGCTATCGAACCGTTCTGGGGCGCTGTGCTCGCGAAGATCGCGGTGCTCGTCCTGATCGTGCTGTTCATCCAGAAGCGGCCGCAGGGTATGTTTGCCCTGAAGGGCCGCAGCGCGGAGGTATGAGATGACATCGGCAACCTCCCCCGCTTCCGTGACATCGTCGGGCTCCGGCGCGCCGCCTGGCACCGAGCGCGCCGCGCAATCCGGCTTCGCGCTAGGTTTGCCGCCGCGTCCAGCGCTGCTGTCGCGGCCGGCGTGGATCGCGCTGATTGCGCTGATCATCGCGGTCGGCCTGGGCGTGCCGTTCTCGGCGCTGGTGCTGCCGGAAACGAGTGCGTTCCACTTGTCCGCATACATGATGACGCTCACAGGCAAGTTCATGTGCTACGCGATCGGTGCACTCGCGCTGGACCTGGTGTGGGGCTATTGCGGCATCCTGAGCCTGGGGCACGCGCTGTTCTTTGCGTTGGGCGGCTACGCGATCGGCATGTACCTGATGCGCGCGATCGGTCACAACGGCGTCTATCAGAGCGATCTGCCGGACTTCATGGTGTTCCTCAACTGGCACGCGCTGCCGTGGTACTGGGAAGGCACGCAGCATCTCTGGTATGCGTTGCTGCTGGTGATACTGGTGCCGGCTGTGATCGCGTGGGTGTTCGGCTTCTTCACGTTCCGCTCGCGGGTGAAGGGCGTGTATCTGTCGATCATCACGCAGGCCATGACGTTCGCCGCGATGCTGCTGTTTTACCGCAATGAAACCGGCTTTGGTGGCAACAACGGATTTACGGATTTCAAGCGGATTGGCGGCTTTCCGATCACGCATCCGGGCACGCGCACGGCGCTCTTTCTGATTACGTTTGCGGTGCTGGTGCTGGCGTTTCTGGGTGCGCGAGCAATCGTGACCTCGAAGCTCGGACGCGTCGTCACGGCGGTACGCGACGGCGAAACGCGGCTGATGTTCCTCGGCTACAGCCCGCTTGGCTACAAGCTGTTTATCTGGACGGTGTCGGCGATTCTGTGCGGGATTGCAGGGGCGCTGTATGTGCCGCAGGTGGGCATTATCAATCCGGGCGAAATGTCGCCGGGCAACTCGATCGAAATGGCGATCTGGGTGGCGGTGGGCGGACGCGGCACGCTGATTGGACCGATCATTGGTGCGTTTGCGGTGAATGGCGCGAAGAGCTTTTTCACAGCAAATTTCCCTGAATACTGGCTGTTCTTTCTTGGCTTGATCTTCGTGCTGGTGCCGTTGCTGCTGCCGCGCGGCATCATGGGACTGATCGAACTCGTGCTGCACAAGAGGGACCGTTCATGAACGAGAACCCGATGGTGCCTGATCTGGCTTTACCGGAAGACCCTGCTGAACGATCGCTGAGCGGCGTGGCGGATTTCGGGCGTGTGGTGACGCCGGGCGAGATTGACGTGTCGCATGGGACGATTTTGTATCTCGAGGATGTGACGGTCAGCTTCGATGGGTTTCGGGCGTTGAATGCGTTGACGTTGTCGATTGATGTGGGCGAATTGCGATGCATCATCGGGCCTAACGGCGCGGGCAAGACGACGATGATGGATGTGATTACCGGCAAGACCGAGCCGGATTCGGGCAAGGTGTTTCTGGGGCAGACGATTGACCTCACGCGGATGAACGAGCCTTCTATTGCGCGTGCGGGGATTGGGCGCAAGTTTCAGAAGCCGACGGTGTTTGAGCAGCATCCGGTTTGGGAGAATCTTGAACTGGCGATGAAGACGGATAAGGGATGGTGGAGTTCTTTGCGTGCGCGGCTTGATGGGGAGGCGCAAGCGCGGATTGAGGAAACTTTATCGCTGATTCGCCTTGAAAGTGAGGCCAGGCGTCTGGCGGGAGAGTTGTCGCATGGGCAGAAGCAGCGGCTCGAAATTGGCATGTTGCTTATGCAGCAGCCGGCGCTTCTTCTGCTTGATGAGCCTGCGGCTGGGATGACTGATGATGAGACCATGCAGTTGGCTGAGCTTCTTAATCATCTTCGAGGCACTTGTTCGATGATGGTTGTTGAGCATGATATGGAGTTTGTTGCTGCTCTCTCCGGCGAGGCTGGGAAGGTTACTGTTATGGCTGAAGGGCGGGTTCTTGCCCATGGCACGCTTGAAGAAGTTAAGCAGGATGAGACGGTTATTGAGTCTTATCTTGGGCGGTGAGCGATTTTTGCCTGCGGCGGCTTTTTGGTTGTTTGCCTACGGCGTTGGCCTTTTATTGATTTGATATTGGTCTTATTTGGTGTTCTTACGGTGTTGGCCTCTCCTTGCTTTGCTTTTTGTCTATTAGCTTCGCCCCTGTGCGGGGCGGCACTTACTTTCTTTGCCGCCGCAAAGAAAGTAGGCAAAGAAAGCGGGCTGCAACCGCTAGCCTTTAGGTGTCCATCTCTTGTATGAACCCTGAGTGGTGCGAGACGAGACCTGCCCTCGCACCACCCCCGTTAGTGACAAAGGGCTCATCCATCCCACTCCGCACTACGTGCGTCGCGGATGGGTCTGCCGGGGAAGCAGGGGTGGCACCGAGTCAGCGTAAGCAGGAGGTGTTATGCCCATCGGCGGGGCGCGCAGCGCGACGCTGGAACGGATGAATGCTTTGTCACTGGCGTGGGTAGTGCGAGGACGGGTCTCGTCTTGGGCCGTTTCCGATTGCGAACCGAGATGGACACCTACGAGCTAGCGGTTGCAGCCCGCTTTCTTTGCCTACTTTCTTTGCGGCGGCAAAGAAAGTAGGTGCCGCCCCGCACAGGGGCGAAGCTAATAGACCAAAAGCAAATCAAGGAAAGGCCAACGCCATAAGAACACCAAATAGACCGATAACAAATCAAGGAAAGGCCAATACCGCAAGCAAACGACCAAAAAGCCGCCGCAGGCAAAAAAGCATCAAACCACAGAGGACAACAGCAATGCTAGAAGTAGACCACCTGAACCAGTACTACGGCGGCAGCCACATCCTCCGGGACGTGAGATTGACTGTGCCGGACGGCAAACTAACCGTCCTGCTAGGCCGCAACGGCGTTGGCAAAACCACCCTGCTCCGTTGCCTGATGGGTGTAGTCCCAACAAAAAGCGGCGCAATCTCCTGGCGTGGCACACCCCTAACAAAACTCCCCACCTATGCACGCGTAGCAAACGGTCTCGCCTACGTCCCGCAAGGCCGCGACATCTTTCCGCGCCTGACTGTAGAAGAGAACCTGCTAGTCGGCGCTGCCAGCAAAAAATCCCCCTCCAAAATCCCCGACCGCATCTACGAACTCTTCCCAGTCCTAAAGGACATGCGCAGCCGCCGCGGCGGCGACCTGTCCGGCGGACAACAGCAACAACTCGCCATCGGACGTGCCCTCATGAGCGAGCCCCAACTGCTCATCCTCGATGAACCCACTGAAGGCATCCAGCCCTCCATCATCCAGGACATCGGCCGCACCTTGCGTCAACTCGTCGAAGAAATGGGCCTCACCGTCCTCCTCGTCGAGCAGTACTACGACTTCGCCAAAGCCATCGCCGATCGTTACTGGGTCATGAGCCGTGGCGAAATCGTCGCCGGCGGTGAAGGCGCCGACATGGACGCCAACGGAGTACGTACCCTGATCGCGGTGTGACAGCGGCGGCTTTCACGCTTGCGCCGAGGAAGCGTCCAGCAGGGCACACATGCTATCCTCGCCGCATCCCTCTGGCGTGCTCGTCGCCGCACATCAGGTCAAGGTCATCCATGATCTCCGGCAGTCGAGCGCCTTTTAGACATCAGTCACGCACCGCCCTACTACGCACACCCGCATGTCGCTTCATGAAAACCATGTCACTCTCGCCACAGCGCAATCCGCCGTGCACGGAGAGTGGCGCGCCCGGCTCGAACTTGGCTTCGCGAAGCACGGCGACCGCACGACGCTCGCGCATCGTCTGCACGACGGCCCGCTGCGTGTCCAGCGGCCCCTCTACCCCGAAGGCCATGCCATCTGTCATGCGGTGATTGTGCACCCGCCTGGTGGCATCGCCGGCGGGGATCGGCTCCATATCGACGTGTCGCTCGAAGCCGGTACGCACGCGGTGCTCACGACACCCGGCGCCACCAAGTGGTACAAGTCGAATGATCGTGAGGCACGGCAGCAAATCGACGTGCGCGTCGGCGCTCACGCGAGGCTCGACTGGCTGCCGCAGAACAACATCGTGTTCGATCACGCCAACGCCACGCTCGACTTCACGCTGTCTCTCGCTGAAGGCGCGACCGCGCTCGGTTGGGATGCCACGCAACTTGGCCGCCAGGCGGCGGGCGAGCGCTGGTCTGCCGGCACGCTGCGCGCGATCTCGCGGATCGTCGGGCCGTCCGGCGAATTGCTGTGGCTCGAACGCGCCAATCTTACCGCCGCTGATCCGCTGCGCGACGCGCCCCAGGGGCTCGCCGGATTCCCCGCCTACGGCACGTTATGGGCCGTAGGCCCCGCCTGCGACGATGTGCTTGCCGAAAGGCTTACCGCCCGATTGCCGTTCAATGACACCTTGCGCGCGGCCGCTTCGTGCGTCACGCCGGGTGTGATGCTGGTTCGTGCCGTCTCTCGCTCAATGGAGTCGCTACAACGCGCGCTGACCGACTGCTGGCTGGAATTGCGCCCGGTTGTGCATGGTGTCGAGGCGGTGCCGCTGAGAATCTGGACGACCTGACAGACCGGTGGACGCGGGTCATGCCGGTGCAGCGGGCCGCAATCCCGGAGCGCCCCGGCATGGCCTCAGAATAGCCAGAATCTTCAGCCGCCTTTGACCAGTCGGCTTTTTTCGACTAACGCGTCAGCGGATACGCGCGTTCGCGAGCGAGCGCTCCGACATCGGATCTGGCTAGACGCATTGATTCCGGACGGGGCCCATTAGACGGTGCGCGTGCATAAGTTACGCACAGTTGTAAGAAAAAGTGACATGGCTGCTGGCTTCTTTAAGCAAAGGTTCCAGTCGGGCCGGAGAACGTCTGGTGGCAACGCGGCCGAGTGACCGAGAATCGGGATATGCGCGAGGTCACGTTGAGCTCGAACCTCGCGGCACAGACTTAGTCCGTCCATCAATGGCATTATCCAGTCGGTAACAATGAGGTCGGGCACGTGGTGCTTCAGGCATTCGAGCGCCTCGACGCCATTGCTCGCGCAAGTCACCCTGTACCCTTCGTTGACCAGGATGAGGGACCAGGCGGCGAGAATTTGGGGCTCATCATCCACGAGCAAAATCGAATACATCTGCGGCCACCCAATTGGTCAGATTCGTTTTTCGCTGTCGCCCGACGACGCAAGAAACGTTCCAAAAAGAGCGCTGGCTGCCACCGCAAATGTTTGTCTTTGCTGCGTGTGTCTTTGGGCGGGACGCATGCAAACTCCACGTGGTTCTGCCGGGATTATCCGAACCCGGTTGGTCCTCTCGAAGCGAATAACCCGCGCTCTCGCTGCGGGCTCGGGCTCAAGGCAGCATTTTCTCGATGATCGGAAGCAGCATGTCAAGTGAGATAGGCTTGCGGCAATATGCGATCGCCGGATTGGGCTGTCGCGGTATGTCGACGGCTGCGCTGCACAGGATTATCGGTATTGACCGCAGGTCCGGATCCTCCAGGAGGGCAGCGCATAGCTCTGGACCAGACATGACTGGCATCATGCAGTCACTGAGGATGAGGTCCGGCGTGGCCTTCCGGATCAGTTCAAGCGCGACCGCTCCGTTGGGCGCTGTCACAACGGCATATCTGACCTGTTCGAGCAGCAGGCTCCAGACAGTCAGA
>JBEKNG010000140.1:0-10185 GCA_049523075.1 Paraburkholderia sp. | reverse complement strand
AAAGGAATTGTATGGCGCGCCGGTTGGGCTTGCTCAGGATCGAGACGGCGCGCTTGTCATCGCCGATGATGTCGGCAACAGCGTCTGGCGTGTGACGAAGGCGGGCGGCTAGGCGCGACCCCACACCGCGAGCCAGTCAACGTCTCACCCGGCAACGGCGGTCTGCGGCACCGCGCTCGCCTCAGTAGTTGTCCGAACCTGTCCTCTATCGTCGCCGCAAGCGTTCCGAGTGTCTTGCCAAGCGTGCCCAACGCCTTTCCATAAACGAGGCACACATCGATGGTCAAGACGGTTGCTACGCCTGAAGCTTTGTCGAAAGCGGTGCTCGCCACCAGAGCAACACGGCATAGAGGGCGGTCAACGTACAGAAGCACCATAGTCTAGGCTGGCTGGCGGCCGCCACAGGCATCACAATCGTGACGAGATTCAAGCTCAGGTTGCTGCTGTTGTGGATCAGCAGATTTGAAAGAACGCTGCGTCGGCCGCGGTGGTAGGCCCATGAGAAAACAAATCGGGTCGTAATCGACAACGCCAGGAAGGCCGCGAAGGGGATAAACCTCTGCGACAGGCCAGGTACGTCGAGGAAGAACAGGGGCAAATGCCATAACGCCCAAATGACACCCAGAACCAGGGTGGCCACACGAAGTTCCAGCCGCCCGTCCAGCGCGTCGGAGAGATAGGACCAGCCGAACTCCTCGGCAACCGGGCCACCCAGGACGAGCAGCCACAAGTAGATCATCGGCAGCTCTGCCCAGGTAACGTGGAAGGTTGGGAGGCCGCCTGATCTTTCAAACCACGCAGCGGTGACGATTGCCAGGACCGGCAAGGCGAGAACAGACGTCAGGAATACTGACCAGCCCATGCGCCAGTCCAGAACGCGTCCATAGAAACGAACCGCGCCAGAGAGGCCACCTACGAGCGCGGTGCATACCCCAGCCGCGACAAACGGGCCGAAGGAACCGGCGATCACGACGGGGATAAGTCCGGCTGCCACCATGCCGCGCTCGCGCAAGTTCCAGCAACTGATCCACACGGCCCAAGCAATCCCGAAGCTGATGATCAGGTAAAGCGTGATGTGATGAGTCTCCGTTTTGTTCGCTTCGTTGGTTGATTCGGGCAATCGCCCGCCGACGAGAGATGCTGCAATGGCGTGTTTTGTGTCTCGCACTTTATGCTCTCCATCATCGTTGGAATAATCAGCACAGGTGGGTTCGGGACGACTTTACCTCGATTTGCAGGCTGATGCGCCAATGGGTTCCCCCGCTATCGTGACATCGGCGCCGAGCCGCAAGAGGTCGCGCATACCGGATTCGATCGATTCGCGCGACAGGTCGCATCGAAACAATCCCGCGGTGATGTAGTCTAGAGCGACGGTCCGCTCCACGTTCGCGAAGACGTTTTCACATTAGCCCTTGGTGATTGTCGCGGGAATCCGCGACAATCACCCAAAGTCCGATCTACGGGGAACGTCGAAAATGCTGATTGCCTTCGGAGGACTACCGGGAACTGGAAAGACAACGGTAGCGCAAACGCTCGTGGACAAAGAAGCTGACATCCAGCCGTGCCTGATCAGGAGGATCACACATGTTTCAACTTGCGGTATGTGCTGAAATGGTTTTCCGCAACCTGTCGTTCGTCGAGCGGGTGAAAAAGATTGCCGGGATGGACTTCGAGGTGGAGATATGGGACTGGACGAAACATGACATCGACGCGCTAGTCGAGACGGGCGCGACGTTTTCCTCCATGACGGGGTACATCGAAGGCGATCTGATCACGGAAGAGGGCGCGGCAACGCTTCTGCGCACGGCGGGGCAGTCCATTAAGGTCGCGGAGCAACTGCGTTGTCCGCGTCTGAACCTGCACGGTACGGGACTGGACGCGACCGGACTGCCCGTGAAGCCGACACCGGTGGTATCGGGCGCGATGTGGCTCACCGCACAGCGTACGCTGGCGCGCGTCGCTGAGCTCGGGCAGCGCGCGGGCGTCGTGTTTTGCCTCGAAAACCTGAACACCGAGGTGGACCATCCGGGCGTGCCGTTTGCGCGCGCAGCTGACACACTCGCCCTGGTTCAAGCGGTGGATAACCCGCATTTGCGGCTCAATCTGGATCTCTATCACGCGCAAATCGGCGAGGGCAACCTGATCGAGCTGCTTCGCCGTGCCATGCCCTTCATCGGCGAGATCCAGGTCGCCGACGTTCCCGGACGCTGCGAGCCCGGCATCGGCGAGATCAACTACCCGGCCATCGCGCTGACGCTGTCGGAGGCCGGTTACCGGGGCACGGTCGCGATGGAAGCCTGGGCCAGCGGAAACGACGAAACCGCCTTGCAGCAATTCCGGGAGGTTTTCTCGCCGCAAGGAGGCGCCACTGCCTGAATTGTTTTCAAGGCGCGCGGCAAGCGCGGTTGCGCTGGCGTGTACGTCAGCGACTACAGATGCAAGCTGATCTCTGTCGCGAAGGCGTGGATGACTTCTTCATTTCGCGCTAGAAACATCCACTGCCCCACACGGGTTGAAACAAGCAGTCCTGCCTCGATCAATACCGCGACGTGCGCTGATACGGTCGACTGAGATAACCCGCTGCGCGCGTGGATCGCACTTAACGGTACCCCGCAACCAGGATCGACGTATCCCTGCACAAACCATGTGTTGGGCGCCTTTAACCACCTCAGGATCTCGCGTCGGAACGGGTTCGCGAGGGCCTTATGAATTGAATTCTCGTTGACCATAATGGGCTCAATCGCGCTGCCGCGACAACGACTTCGCAATGCTTCTGGCGAAATCTTCTCCAAGGTCCTCCCTGACGAGAGCCAAGGCTAGCTGCATACCGTCGCTTACGCCGCACGACGAGTACAGGTTGCCATCTTTCATGCAGCGTTGATCGCTCATAACGTGCACCAAGGGATACTCGATGGAGAGACGTTGCGCGTCGTGCCAATGCGTGGTCAACGAGCGATGGTCGGCAAGGCCGGCGCGTGCGACTAGAAAAGCCCCGTTGGACACCGATGCGAGCCTTCGCACGCTACGTCCAGAATCACTGAGCCAGTCCACCAGTTCGGAATGCTCAAGTCTTGAGCCGACGACCGAGGAACCAGGAACTACGACGATATCGAACGAAGTATCCACGTCCGACAAACATTCCGTTGTGCTGACCGATACTCCATTCGAGCACAGCACGGGCCCCGGGGACGGCCCCACAAGATGCTGTTCGTACAGCGTTGCGCCGCCAAGACGGTTTGCTTCGTGGAAAACATCCATCGGGCCCGTTACTTCGAGCAGCCGAAATCCCACATACAGCATCATTGCAACATGCATGCGCCGTCACTCCTGGAATCCACTGCACACGAGCGGCCGCATCCGTTGCGACTGCTCCCGATTACCACCCGGTGCGAGGCATGGCGTTTTTAACATGATGAATCTGTCCTTGGGCATCGCCTCGTAGCAACGCAGAGCGCAAATTTAACGAGGTGGCCGCAGCCGTTTTCATGAGACCCAGTCTAATCAGCCGGCACGGAAGAGGAAACACGTGGATGTCGCGTTGCCTGGCCAATCAACGTGAGATTTGGGCCAAGGGCGGAGCGGCCGGCGCCGCTACGGTAAGGTTGTACGCGTTGCATTGCGTCAGGAGGCTTATTGTCCGTGAGGCACTTGCCCGAGTCCGGTCTTTCATTACACGGATGCAAAAGTCAATTACCGGCTAGTGTGTCCCTGTTTCCGGGCCATTGCGGTAAGCTGCGATACCGCTTGTCAATACAGGTTTGTGAGCTTGGTCCAGTCGTTCGGGCGAAGCCAATCGAATCGCCAGTATCGGAAGCGGGCCTATTAACTCCACGAAGGTCACGGCATGAAAGTCGCCATTGTTATATTCGATGGTGTGCAGGCGCTCGATGTTGCAGGCCCCCTCGACGTATTTGCGGAAGCAAACACGATCCTTTCCGCACAGCAAAAATATGAAGTCTCGCTTGTGGGACCCAGGGCCGGGGCAGTGACCTGCTCGAACGGGATGCAACTTTCGGTGCCGCTTGGCTATGCGGATCTCGACACACAATGGGATCTGCTATTGGTCGCAGGAGGGCCGCAATTGCCCGACGTTCAACCGTCCAGTGACTTTCTGACGTGGCTGCAAAATCAGGCGCGAAACGCGACACGGTTTGGCTCCGTATGCAACGGGGCATTCGTGCTTGCCCATGCGGGACTGCTTGACGGAAAGGCAGTGACGACTCACTGGGCGGACGCCGACCGCCTCGCGCACGAATTTCCACAGGCGTCTGTGCAGCCCGACAAGATCTTCGTTCGTGACGGCCGCCTCTTTACCTCGGCAGGCGTGACCGCCGGCATCGATCTGTGCCTGTCGCTGGTCGCCGAAGACTGGGGGCACGAGCTGGCGGTGCGTGTGGCAAAACGTCTTGTCGTCTATATTCAGCGCGAAGGCGGCCAATCTCAGTACAGCCCGTATATTGGAACGGGGCGGGACGAAGATCCGATTATCGGCAAGGTGCATCGCTATGTGACCGAGCATATAACCGATGCGCTATCGATCGAACAGCTCGCGAGCGCAGTTTCAGTGAGCCGACGGACTTTCTCTAGAGTATTTGCGAAGTACGCAAAGGTGACACCGTCCGTGTTTGTTGAGCAGGTTCGCGTCGACTCCGCGAGGAAGTTGCTGGAAGACACGGATGCACCGCTAAAGACCGTGGCATTTAAGTGTGGCTTCCGCAGTGCCACCCATATGCGCACGACTTTCTCCCGGCGGCTAGAGGTCACACCGAAACAATATCGGCAACGGTTCCGCGGCGAAGCAGGCAAGCAGCCGTGGGCGGCGGATAACGGTGCCCAACAGCGGGTTGCTTTTCAATGACTGTCTCATCTGCGACTTGTGTTGATTCCGTTCAATCTCTTCCTGATCTCCTTGAGACGGGTTTGTCGCTAGTGTTTTGCGGAATCAATCCAGGTATCCGTGCGGCATCGACAGGTCATCACTTTGAGGGCAGAGGCAATCGGTTCTGGCGGGTCATGTACCTTGCAGGTTTTACTCCAGAACTGATTCGTCCCGAAGACGACCACACGGTTCTTCGATATGGCTGCGGTCTCACAACGGTGGTCCCGCGCGCAACCGCGCAGGCCGCCGAGCTGTCGCGATCGGAGATTGAAGTGGCCGGAGAGGTTTTCCGGCGGAAGATCGAGCGGTATGCACCGCGGCACGTCGTTTTCCTCGGCAAGATGGCGCTCTCGGCGATCTCCCGCAGGCGCGATATCCATTGGGGGCTACAAACCGAGCCATTCGGCGGCGCACGTGCGTGGGTCGTACCCAATCCAAGTGGACTGAACCGGTCATTCGACCTCGATGCGCTGGTGGCCGCCTACCGGGAAGTTCGCATTGCAGTAGCCTCCACGCCCTGAAGGTGCGCGTTTTGGCGTAGTGCGTCGGTAACGAATTCCACGAAAGCGCGAATCTTGCCGCTGCTGCTTCGTCGCTCTACATGAAGCAGATTCACCGGGATCGACTCGGGCTCGAAAGAGGTCAGCACGGGTTGGAGCCTGCCCTCAAGTACCTCCGGAGCCGCCTGATACGACAACAACTGGATGATCCCCACACCGTCGACCGCGGCGAGAACGGCAGCGGGACCCAGGTCGACAATCATCCGTGGCTGAAGCCTGACGGGCAACCTCGAACCGTTCTCGTTGAACACCCATTCAAGCGGCGGCGAGACGCCAGTGAAGGACACACAGTGGTGATTGGCCAGATCCCTGGGGTGAAGGGGTTCGCCGTGCGTAGCCAGATAAGAGGGAGACGCGTAGGTTCGACGCTGCACAAAGCCTAACGGAACGGCGAAGGTCGACGAGTCTCCGAGGTGGCCGACACGGAGAGCAATATCCACCCCTTCCTCCAGAAGCCGCGTCGTTCGATCGACGTACACCGCATTGATGCTGACGTCTGGGTAACGCAACGCGAAGGCGTTGACCAGAGGCGCAACATATCGCTGGCCAAACAGGACCGGCGCAGAAACGGTCAACGTCCCTACGGGATTGAACTGGTCGACCGCAATGTTTGCTTCCGCATCCGTAATGGTGTCCAACACTTTCCTGCAGGCTTCGACGTACGCCATACCCGCATCCGTTGGACGAACCGATCGAGTCGTCCGGGCCAGCAGATGAGTGCCAAGACGGGTTTCCAGGGCATTGACCGCCCGCGAGACCGCGGCCGCCGACATGCCGACTTTCTCGGCCGCCCCCGTAAAGCTACCCCGGTCGACGATAGCTACGAAAACCTCCATCTCACGCAATCTGTCCATTCCGCTTCCCCATGATCATCGCGTCCGCACGCCGTCATTCTATGCGTTGTGATCCGCATGGTGACGATCCGCGTTATCGAATGACTCAAAGAAGACACTAACTGTCCACCGCTGAATTACTTTCCAGGCGGAAAAAAGTGGCGCTTTGGAGTGTCCACATCGGGAAAGCTCGCCTGATCAGTTCGAAAAAGACTCTTTCAGACGGTGATGGTTATCAGTGAGTTGATTGGACCGTTGGCAAAATTCGCTAACTTATTGGCCCAATACTGACCCGCTTGAACTCCAGTGAATGGGGTCTTTCCTGGACAATCACTACATGCCACTACATGCCGTACGGCTAACTAAACGTAAGAGGTACTCATGTTTTCCGCGATGCTGGAAGTTCACCCAATACCCGAACAGTTCGATGCCTATCTCGGCATGGCCAGGATGCTGCGCCCCGAACTCGAGAAGATCGACGGATTTATCGACAACAACCGCTACGCAAGTCTCACCCGCGAGGGTTGGCTTCTTTCGCTGTCGAGCTGGCGTGATGAGAAGTCGCTGATCCGCTGGCGTAGCCAGGAGACGCATCACAAGATCATGCAAGCTGCACGTGATCGCGTATTTTCCGACTACCGCTTGCGCATTGGCCAGACCGTCAGCGATACCCACGTGCCCGCGGGGCAAACCTTGCGTGAGCAGCGCCTGGATGTCACCGAGGTGGGGCAAGGCACCGCGGTGACGCTGCATGATGGGAAATTCTCGCCGGAGTGGCTCAAGGAGAGTGGCGCAGAAGCGGTGGCGAAAGCACTGGGAATTGATACAGGCGCGCCTGGCCTGGTTTCGTGGGACGTGTTCGACCACCTGATGACAGCGGGGGACGTGATCGCGGTGGTGACGTGGCGCGACCATGCTGCAGTTAAAGCATTCGTGGGCAATGCGGCGGCGACGGATGCTCCGCGCCTGCGGAATGTCCGCATCGTCCGTGAGTACGGAATGTTCGATCGCCGGGAAGCGCCCCAATTCTTTAAAGAGCCGCAGCCGACGGCATAACCCGTTCGCATTCCGTTATCGGTGTTGGAGGGTCGTCGCTTTTCGCGCGACCTCCGACCTGGATATCTAGATGCCCTATCGAACATGAACAGCAACGGAACTCCCATGACCACAGGCAACCTTTTGACAGCTGGAGCGCAAGCGCCGGGCGTCGCACAATTGCGGACACCGGCCTCTGTGCCGGCGACAGCGATTCCTGCGCAGCCGACGCCCAAACAAGCCGCGCTTTCGCTTCGTCTCGTCGTCGGACTCGTCGGGATGCTGCTCGCGTCTCTATTGGCCATTCTCAACGAACAGGTCACTGCGCTGTCGCTGGCGGACATTCAGGGCGCGCTCTCGATTGGGCATGATGATGGAACCTGGCTGACCACCCTGTTCGAGGCGGCGAATGTCGCTACGATGGTGTTTGCTCCATGGTTTGGGATCACCTTCACGCTCAAGCGATTCACGATCGGTGCTGTGATCGCGACGGTGCTCTTCGGATTCCTTTGTCCTTTCGCACCGAACCTGCTTACGCTCTATGTGTTGCGCGTCCTGCAGGGGATTGCAGGCGGATGCCTTCCGCCGATGTTGATCATCGTGGCGCTGCGCTATCTTCCACCCAAAGTGAAGCTATACGGACTCGCCGGCTACGCGCTCACGGCGACCTTTGGACCGGCGGTCGGCACACCGCTCGCCGCTTTGTGGACCGAGTATGTCGGTTGGCAAATGGCCTTTTGGCAAATCGCGCCGCTTGGCATCGTAGTCTGCGTGGCGATCCAGCAGGGGCTTCCGCACGATCCGCTCAAACTTGAACGACTCAAGTCATTCAACTGGAGCGGGTTTCTGACCGGATTTCCAGCCGTCGCCATGCTCGTCACGGGCCTTTTGCAAGGGGATCGGCTTGGCTGGCTCGAATCCGATTTGATTCGCGTGATGTTCATTGGAGGGGGGCTGCTGTTTGTGACCTTCCTCGTCAACGAGTGGTTCCACCCGCTGCCTTTTTTCAAGCTGCAGTTGCTGTCGCGCAGAAACTTTACGCACGGACTGACGACCCTCCTCGGCGCGGTGATATTGCTGGTTGGTGTGGCTGCAATACCCGGCCAATATCTCGCCAGGGTTCACGGCTACCGGCCGCTGCAGACTGCGCCCTTGTCGTTGCTGGTCGCGATTCCGCTATTGATTACGCTTCCTCTGACGGCTGCCGTGTTGAATCTGAAGCGGGTTGACCACCGCTGGGTCATGGCGATTGGATTTTGCCTCATGATCACCACCTGCCTGATGGGAAGCTTCATCACATCCGAGTGGATCCGCAACGATTTCTACTGGCTTCAATCGATACAGATCGTCGCGCAACCGATGGTGATTCTGGGAATCCTGATGGGCGTGACGACGGGCCTGGCGCCGACAGATGGTCCATTTGCTTCAGCGATGTTCAATTCGCTGAAAACATTTTCCGCGGCCGTGGCGACGGCGCTAATCGAAGGGTTGGGCACCGATCGCGAGCGTCTCCATTCGAACATGCTCGTGGACCACCTGGGCAATCAGGCGCTTGTGACGAGCCAAAGCATCGACGCAGCGCATGGCCTCGGTGAACTTGCGCACAGGATCCACGAGCAGGCAGTGGTACTGACCTCGGCGGATCTCTATCGCGTCATCGCGGGTGTTGCCATTGCCACGCTTTTCCTCGTGCCAGTGTTACCCGTGCGAATTTACCCGCCGTGGTGCACCACGCCTCCTTCTTCCCATTAAGGGCCGCTAATCATGTCATCCATTGCTCGATCTCCCCTCAAGTTTATTCCGATGGCCGCTCTGGTTGTCGCGGTTGGTGTTGGCGTATGGGCGTGCTCAAGCCTGTCAGGCGGCTCGAATACCGAATCCACCAACGATGCTTACATAGAGGCCGATTTCACTCTCGTGGCACCGCGTGTCGCCGGCCAGATATCCGACGTATTCGTCAACGACAACCAGCCAGTCAAAGCCGGGCAATTGCTGGTACGTATCGACGACCGCGATTTTAGGGCCGCATTGATGAGCGCGGAAGCGGACGTGGCGGCGGCAAAAGCATCCGTCGCGAACTACGACGCCGAGATTGCACGGCAGCCATCGCTCGTCGAGCAGGCGCGCGCGACGCTCAGAGCCGACGATGCGTCGATCGGATTTGCGCGAGCCAACGCCGCGCGGTACCAGAATCTCTCGGAAGCCGGCGCAGGAACGACTCAGGAGCAACAGCAGGCGTCGAGCACGCTCGCGCAGCAACTCGCGCAGCAGGCCCACGATGGGGCCGTACTGAGCTCGACTGAGCAGAACCTCAACGTATTGAATACCCAGCGCGAAAAGGCGGCCGGCGCGCTCGCACGCGCCGAAGCGGCGCTCGAGCAGGCCAGGCTCAATCTGTCGTATACGGAGATTCGCGCGCCGGTCGACGGCAAGGTCGGGCGGCGTTCCGCGCGGGTTGGCGCATTCGTGACGCCCGGTGCGCCGGTTCTTGCGATCGTGCCGCTTTCCGAAGCGTATGTCGTCGCCGACTTCCAGGAGAACCAGATCACCCACATGCGACCGGGCGAAAGCGTGCGGATCAAGGTCGACAGCTTTCCTGGCGTGGTGATTCACGGCCGTGTCGATAGTCTCGCTCCCGCAACCGGTTTGAGTTTTGCCCCTATCGCGCCGGACAACGCGACCGGCAACTTCACGAAGATCGTCCAACGCGTACCGGTCAAGATTGCGATTGACCGCGGGCAAGAAGCAGCGTCTGCGCTGAGCGTGGGGCTTTCGGTCGAAACGGAAGTCGTCGTCGGTCAGCATGGCGAAGCATTGGCCGAGGGGGGAGAGGGAAAATGAATGCGAACGACTTTTCCTACCGCGCGTTATTACTGGA